>CAYVVR010000246.1:0-6407 GCA_964454655.1 uncultured Planctomycetaceae bacterium
CGCGCAGCTGGATGCGCACCGTCGTCCCGTCGCGGACGACCGTCGCGTCGAGCGTCTGATCGCCGAGCGTCACTTCGGCGCGGGTTCCTTCGCCCGGCACGTCGAACACGAGTTCCTTCAGACGCAATCGTCCCCAACGAACTTCGACGCGGTTCGTCTGTCCCGAGTCGTCGCGTGTTTGCGCAATCGCGCCCCAGCCTTCGGCCCCGGTGAACGCCGCTTTGAACCGGTCGCCGGGAAACCGCGGCGCAAAGCCCAAGATGCCCTTCGGCCCGTGATAGCGGAATCCGCACAAGGCGAGAAACACGCCGTAGCTCGCCATGCCGCGGGCGTAGTGATCGCCGCATTCGACCTCGTTCCACGGATTGTGGCTGCGCGGGTGATACCGTTCGTGAATCCCCCGACAAATCGCCAAGGCCTCGGTGAGCATGCCGTCCCACACCATGTTCCCGGCCACCTGATACTCGATGCCGGTCCACACCTCGTTTCGATAGCGGACCGGTTTGCCGCCGCCGTAGGGTTTTTTGGGCCAGGTGCAGGTGAACAGGCCGGCCTGTCCGGCGCGGGCGAACCAGCGCTCGGGCTTGTGTTCGGCGTTGTACGGTCCGACGTCGGGCGTCCAGTTGTATTTCCAGATCGCCGCCAACGCCGAACGAACGGTCTCGACCGGATAGACGTATCCCAGCCCCACCTGGTGCGCCCAACCTTGCCCGAACAGTTGATCCGAAAGGCAGCCTTCGGCGTATTGAAAATCGGGATGCTCGGCGAGATCGACCTTTTGAATGAAATACTCGCCATCGAACAGCTCGCGGACGGTCGCGTCGCGTCCGGCCCGATAGACACGCGCGCACGTCTCGGCGAACTCACGGTCGCCGAGTTCTTCGGCCATCGCCTTGGCGGCCAGGCATGCCGCCAGGTACAACGATCCGATCATCGTATTGGGACCGAAGAAGTTGATGTCGTAGGTATTGTGCTGCGAGCCTTCCAACAGACCGTTCGCGTCGCCGTCTTGGTTGAAGAGAAATTCGAGCGTCTTGCGGATGCGCGGCCAGTTTTTGCGTAAGAAGGCGTCGTCGGCCGAGCATTGATGCTCGCGATAGGCCTTGAGGACGGTTCCCGCCTGCGAATCGCCCGCCCACAATTTCCAGTCTTCGCCCCGAAATCGCACCGCGCCGGTGGCTTCGTCGAATCCGGCGTCGGGATTGAAGTCTTGCATTTCGCGAACGGAGCGTTCCAACTCGGGGAACAGCCGGGCCATCGCGTGTTCGTAGTTCCACACGTGTGCGCACGTACCGCGGCAGCAGCCGACGCCTTCCCAGGCCCAAAAACGCCCGTTCGCCCACCATTGGCATGTGCCCGTCGCCAGCGTCGAAACGGTCGAAAACAACCGATCGAGCAACCAGTGCGGCAAGGTCGAATCGTACCAGGTGTCGTGCCAAAGCTGCGTCTCGCCGGCGAGGCGATCCCAATGTTCGCGGACGTACTCCACGACCGCCGCGGCATCGGCAAAACGTGTCGCGTAATAGTTCCCGTGCTGCGGCCGATTCGGAAAATGCCAGGCGACGACCGCCGTGACTTCGGTTTCGTCGCCCGGTGCGAGGTCGAACCCGGCACCGACGCCGCCGACCAGCGATCCGCCGAAGGCCTTTTCGGCACTCGCCGCGGGATCGTCGAACGTCTCGAACATCGTCGCAAGGTCGTCGGCAATGCTCGCCGTCGCATACGGCGTGTTCCCACCGCCGAAAACGGCCAAGGCCATCGTGCCGAAGTCGGCCTGTTCTTCGAGCGGCCCGGCGGGCGCCGTTCGCGGAACGTCTCGCAGTTCGATCTGATCGATGTTGATGTGTCCCCAACCGCCCGAGGCTTCGTCGACGATTTCGATGCGTGCTTTCTTGCCCGCAAATTCCCGCACGTCCCAGTTGTGCGGCATCAGACGCTCGTTGTTCTGCCCGGCGGCGGTGCGGACGACCTCGCCGTCGACCAACAACCGAATGCACGTACGTTGGGGATCGTTTCCACCACCGATCAAGAAGCTGATGAACGCTCGATCGATCGTGAATTCGGGCGAAATCAAGCGGCCGTGCGGTTGGTCGCCGCCTAGGTAGGTGTTGACCAGGCCTTTCCCTTGGAAGCCGGAAACCTCTTGCTGGTTGGGCAACGTTCCGGCGGCAGGACCGCTTCCGAACGCCTCACCTTCGACCTTCCAATCGCCGTAGTCGTCGCCTTCGAAATCGGCGAGCACCACCGGCGGACGGGGATCGGCCGTCGGCGGCGCCGCCACGGCCCGCGAAAGCACCATCACGCTTGCAGGATCATCCTTCCGTCGCAACACACGATTGACTCGCCTGCCCGAGAGCGTTTGGCCGCTGAATCGCGCGACGCCGTTTTCCAGGGCGATCGCCAGCCGTCCACGCAATCGCGCGTCGCTTCGGTTTTTCAGGCGATACCGCAAAATCGTGCACGGAAGTGCCGAATCGGCGGCGTTCAGCGGGATGAACGGCGAGAACGCGGTGAGCACGATCGACAGCGGAAAATCGTCGCCGTAATCGACCGTCGCCAGCGGATACTCACCGCAAAAACGAACGCTCGGGAAGCCCTCGCGATCCAAGGTTCGCCGAAGACGCTTTCCGTCGGGAAGAACGACCTCGACGGCGGCCCCTTGTTTCAGCGGGCAATGCGGCTTCGGAAACGATTGGTAGTTCGTCGCCCCGTACCCGGTGAAATTCTTTTGATTGAACACGTCCCAGTGAATGAGCCGCCCGTCGCCGGTCAAATAAACCTGCCCGGCACAAATGCCGCCGATGGGCATACCGATGTTCACCAGATCGTCGCCCGCATACCACGTCGATTCGCCTCGCGCGTACAAGGCGGCGATCCAGTCGGCCGACAGTTTCTTGTCGGCGGGAATCGGATGCTCCGTTTCGTCGGCCAGCGTGAACGGACCGGCCGTGATCGCTCCCAAAGCCCCAGCCGCCGCCCCCAATCCGCGACGATCGAGCGAGGGACGCGACGCCTCACAATCGCCGGTTCGGCAACACGGCTGTTGCAAGCCCGAATCTTGCAGCCGCCGATCGGTGTGCTTTGCTTTCGGCGCAGAAGAGTTGCGTTTGCGCGTCATGGTCCGCCTCCCGATCACATTCGCGGTGGGTCGACAAAGGAAGGAACTTGTTTTCGGCGGCGCACGAACGACCGTCGACGATCCCCGGCGGATCATCGATCGTCTCACGCGAATAGCCCGGCGGTTGAACGGCTCGCCGATCAGGCGAACATGCCGCCGCAGCATTCGTGCGGGCTGTCGGGCCACACGGGCCGGTCGATCGCGTCGGCGTGTGCGAATTGCTCGTGTTCGCGTTTGAACAAGGCGGGCGATTCGGCGGCGATCTTACGCAACTTCTCGACTTCTTCGTCGGTGATCGGCCGATACGCCTTCGCCGCGGCGACCGACTTCTCGAACAAATCGATGAACGACGGCGAAACGGCGGTCGTCACTCCCGGCAACGAAAGCGTATAGCGAATCGCCAGGTTGATTTCTTCTTCGGTTTCGGTGCAACGATACCACCACTTGCGGGTGCGTTCCATTCCTTGCGGCCAGGCGCCGCGGCTCATCGCCTTGATCGCCAAGATGCCCATGTTCTTCTTGCCGGCCGCCTCGATCACCTGCTTCCCGAAACCCCAGGTGAGCATTTCGACGAAGTTAATAGGAAACATAACAGTGTCGAAGTCGAAGGCTTCGATGGCGTCGACGGCCGCGTACCAGGTATGGGCCGAAAAGCCAATGAAGCGGACTTTGCCTTCTTTCTTCGCTTCGAGGATCGTCTCCATCGCCCCGCCGGGCCCCAAGGCTTGTTTCACCTCGTCGCGCGAACGCAGGCAATGCAACTGGTAGACGTCGAAGTGATCGGTCTTCAGCCGTTTCAGCGATCGTTCCAGTTCTTGCCGGGCGCCGTCCTTGTCGCGCATTTTCGTCTTGCAGGCGAGATAGTACTTGTCGCGGGGCACGTCTTGCAGGCCGATGCCCATCTTGATTTCGGCATCGCCGTTTCCGTAGGCCGGGGCGACGTCGAAATAGTTCACGCCTTGCTCGAGCGCGCGATGCATCGCTTTCGCGCCTTCTTCCTGTTCGGCGTGCACCAGGGCCAAGCCGGGAAAGATGACCGTCGAGATTTCCAGCCCCGTCTTGCCGAGCACGCGGCGCGGCATTCCTTCGGGCGACTTCTTCTCACCTTCGGCTGCCCGCAGCCCCGACCCCAAAACCGAAGCACCGGCCACGCCGCCGGCGACATGCAAGAATGAACGGCGTTTCATCGCGTCGATCCCCCACATTAAGTGTGATGATGGTCCTTGTCGAACGTCGCGAATCGGACGTGCCAAGCGTTCCACACGGCCGTTTCGAGACACCACCATCTTTCGAATAGAGATCGACGAGGTCAAGAAAATTCCGCCGAAAACGCGGCCCAAAGAGCGACCCGCGGGTAAACAAACAAACGGGAGTGTGTCCCCCGACGAGCGAGCCGACATGTCACCCGGCGGCGCGTTCGGCTTCGTACTGGTTCAGCTTGTTGTAAAGCGTCTTGAGGCTGATGCCCAATTCTTTCGCGGCCTCGGGCTTGTTGCCGTCGTGCCGATCGAGAGCCGCGTAAATGGCGTGCCGTTCGATCTCGCGCAGCGAAAGCCCCTGCGCGATCGCGTGCGACGGAGCGAACGTCGTCTGCGACGCGACGACGGGGCGCCGCTCGGCTTCCGAGGCGAAGCGGCCCGGCAGATGCTCGACGTCGATCGGCGGTCGATCGCAGAGAATCCACGCGTACTCGATCACGTTCGCCAGTTCGCGCACGTTGCCCGGCCAATCGTGACGGCACAACTGCTCAAGCGCGGCATCGGTAAACAAGGCCTGCGATTCGATCCGCGGACGCAAGCGGCGGGCCAAATAATCGGCGAGCAAGGGGATGTCTTCCCGGCGTTCACGCAAGGGCGGCAACCGCAGCTCGAACGTGTTGATCCGGTACCACAAGTCTTCGCGAAATTCGCCGTCGGCCACCATCGTCGGCAAGTCGCGGTGCGTCGCCGCCACGATGCGGACGTCGCAGGTGAAGGCTTTCGTATCGCCGATGCGCCGGACCTCGCCGCTTTCGAGCACGCGCAACAATTTCGCTTGCATCGGCTTGGGCAGCTCACCGATTTCGTCCAAGAACAGCGTGCCGCCGTGCGCCACCTCGAACAAACCCGGCCGGTGTTCCTCGGCCCCGGTGAAGGCGCCTTTGCGATGGCCGAACAACTCGCTCTCGATCAGGTGTTCGGGTAACGCCCCGCAATTGATCGTGACCAACGGCATTTCGGCGCGAGGGCTTTGCTCGTGAATGCTGCGGGCGACGAGTTCCTTGCCGGTCCCCGTTTCGCCGAGAATCAAGACGGTCGAATCGGTCGGCGCGACCCTGGCGATCAACCGGCGAACCGTTTCCATCGCCGCCGATCGCCCGACCAGTTCGGTCGTTCCTTCGAGTTTGCGAAGCCGTTGTTTCGCGGCGCGGTACCGTTGCGTGAGCTTGCGTTGTTCGGCGAATCGCTCGAGCACGGCCTTCAGCTCGACCAGCTTGCAGGGTTTCGTGAGATAATCGAACACGCCGTGCCGCAAGGCCGTGATCGCCGTCTGCATCGAACCGTTCCCGGTAAGAATAACGACGCCGGTTTCGGGGGCGATATCTTTGGCCTTGGCGATCAGTTCCAGTCCCGACATGCCGGGCATGTTCAAGTCGACGATCATGCAATCGAAGGTCGCCTCGTCGAGCGACTTCAATGCCGAAGCACCGTCGGGGCAATCGACGACTTCGTACCCGGCGCGGCGCAACTCGCGGCAGAAGGTCGTCCTCAGGCCGTCTTCATCGTCGACAAAAAGCAGTTTCAAGGCGTCATGCGGCATGTCGACTACTCCCTTTGCGGTTGTGCGCATCGTCGTTTCTGTGCGGCGGCAGCGGTTCGTCGGCGACGGGCCGCAGCGGCAGCCGGACGGTAAACACCGCCCCCTGCCCGGGACCGTCGCTTTCGGCTTCGAGTTCCCCTTGGTGCTCCGAAACGATCCGGTGCGTGAGCGCCAACCCCAAGCCGGTCCCTTGGCCGCCGCGTTTGGTCGTGAAGAACGGCTCGAAGATTTTTTCGAGGGTTTCGGCGTCCATCCCGCACCCGTCGTCGGCGACGGTCAGCACGGCGCGATCGGCATCGCGTCGCAGTTTTACGCGAACGGTCCCTTGTTCGTCGATTCCGTCCAGCGCATTGACGACCAGGTTCAACACGACCTGCTTCATTTGCTGCGGACACACCGGCGCCGTCACCTCGTGATCGAGGTCGGTCTCGATGTTCTTTCCGCGGTATTTGCCGATGTGGCGGACCATGTCGACGACGGCCTCGACCAG
>CAYVVR010000247.1:0-2866 GCA_964454655.1 uncultured Planctomycetaceae bacterium
CGGCGAGCAAAAGCACGATCGTGGGCCGCATCCACGCACCGACGGCGCAACGTGCAGCATATCCCCGGCCCGACGGGGCGATTCGATTGTGGGGGGGATGCCGGAACAGGAGCACGTTTAACAAACCCCCGATCGGATGGATTTCTGCACCAATAAAGACGGATCGTGCCGTCTGCACGTCGACCGGTCTTTCCGGTATTGCCAATTATTTCGGCGATCAAGCGGGTATCGGGACAGAAAAAGCAGCGGCCGATGCCGATTGGGAAAACACACCACCTCTGTTTCGGGGAGAATCGCCATGTGTTTGCCCACCCGACGGTACTTGCCCAGCTTGTCTTGAGGTTCTTTCGGCAAGTCGCCAGAATACCGCCCCGGCGCGCGCTGCCGGGCGAGATGGGAACCGTTCTTCTGCTTTATTCTCGGGAATGCCGTTTCGATCATGGATCGCCGTCTGCGACGACAATCCGAACGCATGTATCCTCGCAACGTGTCCGGCGGTCGGCCGAGGGGACGTTCCCTGCCTCGCCGGACATGGCGTGATCGGCTCGGCTGGCCGCAACTGAAGCGGGCGTTGCGCCGAGCGGCCGTTGTTTTGACGATCGCGGGGTGGATCGTCGTCGGTGCTTATTTGGGACGCTCGCTTCCCGATCGCTACTTTGCGCAGCGGTGGGAAGCGCAGTTGCAAACCGCTTCGGATGCCGAGGCGGCGACGCTGCTGGAACGGCTCGATCGGCTGGGAGAGGAAGGCTTGCCCGCGTTGGTGCGGGCGGCGGGCGATTCGCGGTGGCGCGTGGCTACGACCGCCCAACGGTTGATCCGCGAGCGGCTCGAAGAAGCACGGATCCGCGGCGGCGCGACGGCATCGGTCTTCGTCGTCCGGTTGGGAAAGGCGCTTCGAGATGCCTATCCGAAATTCGCTCCCGAGCAACGTCCGGCCGCGCAACGGTTGGCCGAGGAATTGCTCGATTGGCCCGTCGACCGACGATACGCCGATCCCGCCGCCTTGACGGCGGACTGTCGGGCCGTGTTGTTCGACATCGACCGGCGATCGGCTTCGCTGGTCGGCAGCGATCGTTTGGTGTCGATGCCGAGCGTCGTCGAATGGATGCGGCCCGTCGAAAAGTCGGGCGTCGGCGAACAGAGTTTGGCGACCGCCGAAACACGGCCGACGGTCGGTGACGACATGGCGGCCGAACCACCGAATCGACTGCCGGAACACGGCGAGAATCCTCTCCGACCGTTGGAGACACCGGAAACGGCCGCCCGCGATGCAACACCGAGCGAGGGGCCTTCCGAACTCGTGCGTGTGCCGGGCGATTTGGCACCGGATCGGCGCGATATGCGAGCGCCGAGGACGTCGCCGGCCGCACCGACGGAGCCGAAACGCCTGCCGACGACGGCGTCGAGCGAGCCCTTGGACGCCGTTCCGAAAACGGTCGGCGGTGCCGAGTACGAAGGCGATCCCAATTCGTTGCGCTATTGGATGGAACGCTTATCGTACGAAGACGACGCGACGAGTCGGCTTGCCGAAGAGAAACTGCGCGAGCGGGGGTTCGGCCCTGTCGAGATCGAGATCGCCCGCCAAATGTATCACCCTTCGCCCGAGATTCGGCGGGACCTGATCCGCAAATTGGCGACGCCGCCGCCGGGGATCGACGTGACCACCGTCTTGCAAGAATTGGCCCAAGATGCGGATCCGACCGTTCGACGCGAGGCGTTGGTGTTGCTTGCGACCTCGCGGGATCCGCGGTTGGTGCGGTTCGTGGTGCAGACGGCCCGCGGCGATTCCGATCCCGATGTGCGCCGGATTGCCGAACAGCTCGACGCTTCCAGCCGCCACGGCGGGCGCTAGCGGTCATTCCAAAAGCGCAGCCTTCAACAGCCGCACGGCGGTCTCGGGATCGTCGGTGTTGGTGACCGCGCCCGAAACGGCGACGCGTCCCAAGCCCGCATTCAACACCTGGTCGATGTTGTCGAGAGAAATACCACCGATGGCGAACGCCGGAAGCCGAATTTCGCGGGCGACTCGGCCGACGAACGCGAGCCCCGGAAACTCGGTGAATTGCTTGGTGCTCGACGGAAACGTCGGCCCCACGCCGATGTAATCGGCCCCGTCGAGGACGGCTCGTCGCGCTTGGTCGATGTCGTGGGTCGACACGCCGAGTAGGCGATCGGCGCCGATGATCTTTCGAGCCTCGCGAGGGGGAAGCTCTTCTTGTCCGACGTGAACGCCGTCGGCCTCGACGGCGACGGCCAAGTCGGGCCGATCGTTCATGATGAACAGCGGACCGCCCGGCGGTAATTCTTCACGCACGATGCAGCCGCGACGGTACAACTCGCGGTCGTCCAACCGCTTTTCGCGAAGCTGAATGATGTCGGCACCGCCGTCGCGCACGGCGCGGACCATGCGTCGCAAGTCGTCTTCGCTCTTGCCGGCGTCGATGAGCACATACAGTCGTGCCCCGGCCAACCGCCGGATCGCACGCCGCGTATTGCAAACGGCCTGCTGAAGACTGTAGCTGCGGTATCGCAACGCTTCGAAGGCCGAAGAGACGTCGGGCAAGAGCACCTTGCTCCATTCTTCCAGCGATCGTAATGCCTCGGCCGTTCGCGAGAAATTCGCGGCCAGCACGGCGTCGATCGATCCGCGCTTTTGCTCACTGGGAAGCGTCACCGCCGTGCCGACGTCGCCGGGCGTGTCGCGAAAGGCCAATCGGTGGTCCGCTGCGAACCGACCGGCCGCTGCGGCGAAATCATGTCGCCACGATTTGAGGCGTTCGGTCAAATGGCGATCGTCGAGGACGAAACGAACGTAATCCTCGACTACCCGCACGCCTTCGATGCACCGATTGATCGCGGCGTCGAT
>CAYVVR010000247.1:2876-5924 GCA_964454655.1 uncultured Planctomycetaceae bacterium
GCGTCGATCAGGCGGTAGATGCCCGCCGTCTCGTCAGCCGTCAGGGCGAGTTCGGAAGACGACGCCCGAACGTCGGGGCTTGCCCCGTTGGTCGCAACGGCAGTGGCGGAATCGAGGGCAGATTCCTGGTCGGAAGGCTCGTCCGATTGGGCGTCGGGCGGCGTTTGCCCTTCGGTATCTCGTGTCGCCCCCGGTGCCGCCGGGGATTCCTGCGGCCGGGAACACGACGGGGCGAGTTCGTCCCGATCGTCGCTTGTGTCGTCGGGGTAGTCCAGCGGTGCGCGGCTCACGCCGTAACGCTCCAAGACCGTTTCAAGAATGGTTGCCGGGTTCAGGCCGCGATCCCGCAGCCACTGGCCCACGTCGTGATCGGCGACGGCCAGGCCGAACAACAGGTGCTCAGTCGAGAGAATCCGGGGCCAATCACCCCAGTCGATCGCACCGTCGATTGCCAGGAAAGATTCCACCAGTTGCGGCGAGCAGGCACATTCCGCGGTATCGGTCGAGGGACGCGAGGGAGCGAGGTCGGGCCAGCGGCGCCGGACGCTCGCCTCGTCGATTCCGAAGGAGGCCAGAATCGTCGCGGCGCGACATTCCGGTTCGGAAAGCAAGCCCAAGAGGACGGCCTCGGGCGTGATTCCGGCCGGGTAGGTCGCCGAAACCCATCCCGACGCGATCATGACGGCACGCTTGGCAGCGGGCGTGAATTCGCGATCGATCGTCGTCATGGGAAAGCCACCTCGAACCGGCGTTCGGCGATTCGCCCTTCCAAGTCGATCGGCCGACTACGAACGGGTGAACAACCGTTGCGATTTGCCTATTTCATCGCTTGGTTTCCTATTTTACAGTCGTCCGACCGGTTGCTTCGAGTCCCCGGCACGACGTTTCGCGCTTGGGCGAGCCGGTCGGGCGCCGATTATGCCGCCGATGCGGGATGGTCGACGCGAACGGCGTCCATGCTTGCCGGCATTCATCGCGAAGTGAGGTCTTCGATCATCGCGGCCAAGGCCCTGCGACGTGTCAATATCGGGCGAGGGTCGGTCGTGAAATGCGTCATGTCGGTGGTGATTTCCGGGGGAACCTCGAGCAGCGCTTCATACCGCCGGCGTTGCTCGGCGGGCAGGGTGTCGCCTTTTCGACGGAGCAACTCGCGAGCCAGGTACAGCATTTCGTAGTCTTCGATGCCCTCGCGCAGCATTTCCCAGCGGATGCTCGAGACCGGACCGTCGAGGATCGGCTTTTCGGGAGCCCCGTCCGCGGCAGCGGGCGGCGGATACAAGAACCGGCCGTCGCCGTTGCCCCAGTGCCGTTTGACGCCCTTGGGCGTCGAGTAACCGCTGACGTAACCCATCGGGTCGAGATACGGATTTTGCGGATGCGCCGGATCGGGAAACGCCGCAGTCGAGGTCCAATAGTTGCTCGACCACACGAGGATACCTTCCACCTTGTATTTCCACGTTTGCCACAACCAGACGCGCAGCTCGACGGCCGGATGGTCGATGAACAGCGTGCAATACGGTGCCTTGGGGCCCGTGCACACGTACCACCAGAAGGACTCGCCTTCGCGGCGACGCGCTTCGGCGGTTTCGAAGTCGTAGTTCGGCGTCACAGGACACCAAATGTCGACGGCACCGTACAGTTCCGGTTCAGGTTGTTCGGTGAGCATTCGCGCCAGGCCCGGTCCGTAAATGGCGAGCCTTTCCATTCCTCGCCGGACGAACGCGTAATCTTTCGGGTCCGGTTCGTCGAACCAGTAGGCGTACGCCATGTCGAGCCAGCCCTTTTCCCGCAGATGCGAGGTCAACTGCCCCAAGTAACTTTGAAACATCGCCTGGTATTCGGGAGTGCCTTCGGCGTATCCGGCGATGGAAGGTTCCCATCGTTGATGGAACGTGCCGCCGCCCATGCCGACGAGCGGCAGCCGAAAGTGCGTAAAGCGATACCGCGCGACTGCCCGTTCCATGGCCGGATCGAACTGCGAGAAGTCGAGCTCGGCACGCGGCGGGTCGGCTTCGGGATGGAACGTGACCCGGTAATGATCCAAGGGGACCGGATCGTACGGACTGATGCGGTGCTCGGCGAAGCTGCGGAAATACGCATCGAGCACCTGCCGTTTGTCGGCCTCGCTTTTCAGACCGTGATAGCGCACGATGTTGTCGACCTTCAATCCGAAGGCGGTGGCCAAATGATTACGCTCGGGAAGGGCGAATCCCCACACGTGAACCCGAATGGGCACGACCGCCGAAAATTCTTCGCCGCGCAGTGTGATCTGCCCTTGGTAATCGCCGGGGATGGTCTGCCGCGGCACATGAACCAGAATCCAAAGCGGCTGATTCGATCCTTGGGGTAGGTCGGTGGAGGCGTCGAGCGGCGGGAGGGCGTCGGGCCACCATCCGCGGATGCCCGATTGGTCGGTAGGCGTATGAACGAAGTGATAATACACGCGCAGAATGTCGATCGACTCGGCGCCGATTCGACGACCTTCGGGGCCGACCAGGTCGGAGACCTCCGCCGTTAGGCCGTGGATCGCTCGTCGAGGTGTGACGACCAATTGCGCCGCCTCGTGGTCGCCGCACGCCGCTTCGAGTTCGACGGCCGGTGCCGCCGTGTTCGACCCAACACGGCGGTCGAGTTCCTGCGGTGCCGGACGCGTCCGTGCGACCTTCCAAGGCGATTCGCACCACCACAGGTAAGCCGCTTCGGTTTCCGCCAGCGGATAGCCGTAGTCGGTCCGAAACAGCTCGTGATGGGTCCAGTGCAACTCGGCCGAGGCGACGGGCACGTCGTCTCGCAGCAAAACGAGGTCGAGAATGTATTCTCCGGCATCCCGCAGCGGCAGCGTGAGTGACAACTCTTTGCGTTGACACACCTCGATCGTGTCGCTTATCGGCTCGAGAGGGAGCGTTTCACCGTCGGGCGTGGCGAGTGTTCCTCGGACGGTGAGCGTGCACGTTTCGCCCGAGTCGTTTCGCGGCACGACGACCAGCCGGTTACGCGGAGGCTCGGGGCCGTCGAGGTACAACCCGAAAAAGCCGATTTCCCCCGATC
>CAYVVR010000247.1:5934-6394 GCA_964454655.1 uncultured Planctomycetaceae bacterium
ACCTGGAACGAAGCGGAATCGCCGACGGAAGTGAGACGGACGAAGACCGTCTTCGCGGGAAAGAGCTCTGCGGGTAAGGCGGCTTCTCCGGAGGCGACTTCGCTCGTTTCGCCGAGCGTGTGCCACGTGCGGCCGTCGGTGGCGACCTCGACGCGACACGTGCCGCGGACGTAATAGTTCACGTTCCATTGCACGACGGCTTTTCGGAACGTGCGATCGGGAAGCGCAAACGCGTATACGACCTCGTCGCCGGTTCCGAAAGTCCAGCGGTTCGAATTGAACCCGGCCGTACTGCGGACGAGTACCCGATGGGCATTCGTGCCCGACCAGTTGTACGCGCCGTCGAAGCGATACGTGCGGCCGTCGATCTGTTCGCCTTGCCCCAACACCAGTTCACCCGACTTCACGTACACCGGCTGAACCGGCACCAGCGAGACGTCGTCGAAGCGAACGGGACCTT
>CAYVVR010000248.1:0-6358 GCA_964454655.1 uncultured Planctomycetaceae bacterium
ACACGCGTATCCCCCGCCGTTTTCCAACGGCACCACCCCCGTTGCGGTGCCTCCCGCTTGCGCCGGGGCGCGCAGGGCCTTCGACGCGACGATCGCGATGAAAGCGAGCAGGTCACGGACGGACGATCCGTAGGTCGAACACGCCGCCCGCCCAGGCGTTCTGCACGCCCTGGAAGCGAACGGTCACCTGGTGCTTGCCCGAGGTCGCCTCTTTCGGGATCGGCACCTCGACGTCGAAGAACTTGCCGGGCTTGTTGTGTTCCAGACGCCGGCGCAACAGCACCTTGCCGTCGATCAGCACGTCGAACAGGCGATTCCCGCCGTCGCTGCCCCAGTAGGTACACAGCAGCCGGTTTTCCGCTTCGGGGTCGACCTTCAAGCGGAACTCGAACCATCCGCCGTCGACGGCATGTCGCCAGTTTCGATTGCGGAAGGTACCGGATCCCGTCTTTTCGCCCTTCAGGCCGTGGGCTCGTTCCGATTCGGGATCGCCGATGCGAACCCGATCGATCGTTCGGGCGTCCAATTCGGGCCGTTCGATCGGCATGGGAAGTTCGTCGGCCAAGGGCACTTTTTCGGGCGATTCGACGATCCACACTTGCGACCATCCCGGCCGATTGAGTCGCACGTAATTCGGCACGGCGAACAGGTCGACCGGCTTTACCGATCCGTCGAGCCCACGACAAAACGCCTCGGCGCGCAGCGTGACGACGCCCCCGAGCAGCTCCGGTTGCCAAGTCGCTGTGATCGCGGCATCGCGGGGAAGCACCAACGCCCGCACGTCGCATGGATGATCGGCGTTTTCGACGTTGTACACGATCGGTCCGCGGATGAGCGCGACGCGCCCGCGGTCGGCTTCGACGCGAGGATCGGCATACACGCGTTGGACGTCGATCGGCAATTCCAGCGTGATCGTATCGCCGTCGTGCCAGGTGCGCTCGAGCACGGCGTAACCGTTTTCGGTGGGGGCATCGACTGTCTCGCCGTCGACGGTGAGTTCGAACTTCCCCGATAAATCGGGCATCGCCGTGTACAGGGCGCTTTCGGTGCGATCGGGAATTCGCAGGCACACGGCGGCCGTCTTCGGCGCTTCGAGATGAAAGACGATGCGGATCACGCCGTCGAGGGGATAGTTCGTCTGTTGCTCGACGACCAGTTGCGTTCCGTCGCTCAGTCGTAGCGGCATGCGGCTGTCGAGATAGTGGTTGATGAACAGCTTGTCGCCGGCCGCGTTGCACGAATACGTACGGTCCTTGAGGGCCAATAGCGTCCGGGGGATATTTCCCACGCAACACGGGCAACCGTGCCACGGGTAGCGCATCTGTTCGCTTGCGAGCGGGTTTTGGTAGAAGAAGTTCTCTCCGGCCAGGTCGACCGCCCCGAGGATCGCGTTGTACAGCGTTCGTTCTTGAACGTCGATGTAGCGGGCGTCGTGTTCTTTGGCGTGCATGCGATGCGACCAAAAGACCATGCCGCAAGCGGCGCACGATTCGCAATAGCCGTCGTTGGGCAAAAAATAATCGGGACCGAAGGCTTCACCGGCGTGGGAAGCGCCGACGCCGCCGGTGATGTACGCCTTGCGGTCGATCGCGCTGCGCCACAAGCGTTCGGCCGCTGCGGCGTAACCGTCGTCGCCGGTTTGCATGGCCAATTCGGTAACGGCGGCATACAGGTACGTTCCGCGCACGGCGTGCCCCACGGCCTCGCTCATTTCGGGCACCGGTACATGGCTTTGGCGATAGGGCGAACGATAGCGCGGAATATCGGCACGATGGTCGATCAGGTACTTGGCGAGCGTGACGTACTTGTCGCCGGCGCCGGGGCCTTCGATCTCGTCGACCAACGTTGCCAAGCGGCACAGGGCGATTCCCATCCCCTCGTGTCCGTAGATCCACAGGCGTTTCGGCGGCGGTCCGAACGTGTCGCACAGATGGTCGGCGCAGCGGCGTGCCGCATCGAACAGGCGACGGTCCTTCCCGCCGGTCATTCGGTAGTGGGCGACTCCGGCTTCGATGAAATACCCTTGCGTGTAGAACTCGTGATGATCGATGTTCGAGTACCGCGGCACGTCGTTGAGAATGTGGTACGAATGAATGTATCCGTCGTCGCATTGGGCGGCCAAGACGATCGGAATCCATGCGTCGAGTTTCTTTCGCAATAGGGCTTGGGCGTCGGCGATTTCCGGATCGCCGGCCGGGTCGATCTCGAGCGCCAAGCACATCGCTTCGATGGTGTTGTAGATGTAGGCGTCGGCGAAGACCAACCCGGTAAACTTTCCGTGCGGCTCGTCGCGTAGGGCTTTTCCCGCGTTGATCATGTTGAGCAATTCTTGCCCGCGGCCGCCGGGTTCCATCTGCTCGATACAATGTGGAATCCAGTGGACGATGAGTCGCTTGTACTGTTCGTGCCAGAACTTTCCGACGACGGCCTTGGGAACGAAGATCGGTTGAAGCGGCTCGACCGCATGCACCGCGGCACAACATCCCAACAGCGTCATCCATACGACGATCGTCAAACGATACCGTTTCACGGCGAATTCCCCCGGACCAAAGACACGATACCCCCACCACCATGCGTGTCGCGCCGTACCCGCGCGGCAGCGCATGTCGCGGTGTAGTGTGCTTGCAAGCGGTGCGCAATGCGAGCCGGAATCGCGCAAAAACATGTCGTTTTTGCGCACGACTTCGCCCCCTCGTGCGCGCACGCTTCACGTTCTTGGGGAAGCCGGCTTCGACGGGATCCGCTTCGGCCGCGATCGTGGGAACCGTCCAGTGTTCCGCCCTACGGGCGATAGGTGATCCACATCGGCGAAACCCACACGAGCTCGCCGTCGACCTGTTCGCCGCGGACGTAGTAATAGCTCGTCTTGCCCGGTTTGGGGTCCATGTCGGTCCAGGTGAATTCGACCGTCCGATCGTTCGGTTCGATCGTGTGGACGTACACGTTGTCCTTGATGATGTGAACCTTCGCGAACGGTTCGGTACCCACCAGCCGGATGCGGAAGATCGGCTTCTCGGAGGTCGTGAACTCGTCGCCCATGAAGTGCTTGCCGCAATAGAACTCGGCCAAGATATTGTCGGTCGAGCCGTACACGTGGCGTTTCTTCATGGCGTCGAGGATCGCTTGGCGGGTAGGGGCTTCGGCCCACACGTTGCAATAGCTGATGTGCGTCGATACGTGGTCGCTCGACGCTTGGAAGCCCAGCTTGTAGCCCTTCAGCAAGGCCAGCGAGACGAACCCGAACGGTCGATAACCACCGATGGCGTAATCGGCCGTCGGCGCCCGAGGCGCGTCGGGCATCTCGTAGTTCTGCCGACACCCTTGGTAAATCTCGACGATCGGTTCGACCTTCGGATCGTTGTCGCGCCAGTCGGTTCCCATGTCGGTCCCGCTGGTATGACTGGCACACACGCCGTCGAATTGCCTCAAGTAGGCATACAGCATTTGCGTGTCGGGAGTGTGAGGCCGCGGTGCGTCGGGTTGGTCGTCGAGGTCGGGGCCGCGACCGTTCTTCAATCGCGGCAAGGTCCGCACCCCTCGGTACGCGAACACGACGTTTCGGTGCCCGTCGGGGTAGCTGCAACTTCGCTCGTAGGTGAACATCGGAGCGAACGCCCGCGGAACGTGGAACAAGTCGGTAGTCTTCTGCGTGATCCACCACGAGTATTCGCGGCCGTTACCGTTGTCGTGGTCGCCGTTGCCGATCCAGTCGAGCGAGGCGGCATCCAAGGCGTATCGCCACATATCCATCAACGCCCCGTCGCCGCCGCCGTCGCTGGAAATTTCGGTATGCCGGTGAAATTCACCCCGCATCAATTGCAACGGCTTACCGTCGAGCTCGATGCGTACCGAACGCATCATGGCCACCTGGTCGGCTTCGGCCGCAGCTTCCGGCAAGGGCTTGCGTTTTGCCGGTACGTCGACCGGCGACAACGTGAGCGAACCGCTCCATTCGTCGGCCACGGGGCCGACTTCGGCCAACACGATTTCGTTATTCACGCGGTCGGGCCAACGGCTTTCGATCTTGCGCCAGCGGAAGGGAACGTTCCGCTTCTTCAAGTCTTGAACGAACCAGTTGGGTAATTGGGCGGTCAAGGCCCAGCGATTGTCGGCGGCTTGAACGACCCACAACCGGCCGTCCGGCAGCGGAACCAACGACGCCCGCTGGTCGAGAATGTTGTCGGTGCCCGGGCAGGGAATGTCGCCGGTCCATCGCTTTCCGTCGAAGCAGGTTAGATGGGTAAACCACGCGGTTCCGACCGACGTTCGCGTGCCCAGCTTCGACCAACGCACGGCCAACCAGATACGCCCCTTCGCGTCGCGTGCGATACGCGGAAACGCCAGCTTCGGGCTTTGCTGTTTCTTGCGGCCGGGCCACGGCGGCGCCAGGGCGTCGTTCACATCGTGCTCGGGGGCCAAGACTTCTCCGTTGGCCACCACGCGGACCCCGATGCGTCGATCTTGGTACAAAGGTGTACCGGTTTTTTCGAGGGCGCCCCAGTCTTTCCCCCAGGCCTCGCTGGCGTCTTCATAGGCGATCCACAACCGGCCTTGCGTATCGAAGACGCACGACGGCCGCATCTCACCCCGCGCACTCGCGGCAACGACGATCGGTTCGCCCCAACTTCCGTTTCGCCAAATACGACAGGCAACGTCGTAATCGCCGTTTTCGTAACTATCCCAGGCGACCGCGACACGACCGTCGTCCGAGGCCGCCAAGGCGGGGGTCCATTGGTTCCCCGACGCGTCGCAAACGACCTCGGGCTCGGAAAAACCGTCGTCGGTCTGACGAGCGACGACGATGTCCGATTGATTGCCCCGGAATGCCTGCCACGCCAACCAAACGCGGCCGGTATTGTCGGCGACCGCCGTGACGAACAAATCGGGTTCCGGCGAATCGCTCAGCCGCAAGACCTTGCCGAGGCGATCGGCCTTGGGATCGTAGCTGCGGGCGAAGATGTCCCAACGACCGCTTTGCTTTTGGGTCCAAGCAACCCAGAGCCGACCTTGGCCGTCTCGGGCCAGGGTGGGCCGAAACACGTCGCTACCCGGCGGGGTGATCGCAACCGGGCCGGTCGGATTCCGCCCCACTCGCACCACAAGCACCTGGTCGCCGCCGGCGGGCGTGGCGAGGTATCCGAAGTCTTTCGGCATTTCGGAAATCTGCGGACGCGTTTCGAAGCCCTTGCCGTGCGTGAAAGCCGTGTACGCCACGAACACGCCGTCGTCTGCGGCGATCGCCGCGGGAAAGTCGTCTTCGGTCGCAGCCGAAACGATCGTCGACGTGACGGCCATCCGCTGAACGCGCACCTTGCCTTCCAACCGCTTGACGGGTTCGCCCCAAGCCACCTCGGCCGGCCGGATGGTGAAATCGCCCTGGGCCGTGGTGAACCGCAATTCGGCCGAAGGGGTCACCTCGGCCAAGTCGACGACCAAGGCCACGTCGCGAAGCGGCAACAAGTCGTGGCCTTTCTTGCGCTGCGCCGTGTTCCACGGGATGATGTGGCGGGTGGTCAGCTTCCAACTGTTGCCGTCGAAGATGTTTCGCGGGTCGGCTTCCCAATCGCGAACCGAGAGCAATCGGCATCCCTCGACCGACAGCGAGCCGTCCCACACGGTAGGAACACGCTTGCCGTTTTCGCTGTTGCTGCGCAATTCGATGTATAACGAGACTTGCTTGGAAGGCGGCGTTCCCAACGTGACCGGCGCCGGCTCGGCAGGCGGTGCAATGTACGGGACCGGCGACGGTTTCTCGCGTTGCGAAAAAGCGCTTGCCGCCAAGTACACGGCCAAGATCGCGGGCACGACGCCTAACAACCACCAAGTGCGCGCCGATTTCATGGCGGGCCTCCGATTTGCTGAGCCGACAGGAAGGATTTCCGAGAGATACGCGCACAACCCGCCCGCAGGCACATTTTAGCCGTCGCATGCAGCAAGAGCAAACGATCTTGGGCCACCCCTTCGGCCTTTCGGCCGCAGCCCGATCGCGGCGCCGACCTGCCGACCGTAGCGATCGGCAGGCGCAAATCACTTCGACCGCCGTCGCTGTTTATTCGGCGGAACCAACCCCCGAAACGCCGATGGCAGTGTTTTACCGGAAGAGGCACGGTTTCCAATAAAGATTGCTTCAACTAGCGGAATGGTCGCGAGGAAACGCGAGCTGTCTTATTGCCAAAGTCGGGCTCGCGTCGACGCGGGTGGCCGGCATTATTTGGATGCTGCTGTTCGGTTCTCAGAAGGCGTCGATTCGGAAGCGGCCGATGTCTTGTTCGGTGAGATACGACAGTACGTCGGGGTGTCGGTATGTCTTCAGAGGCTCACCGCCACGACGGGAGAAGCTCGCAGAACGCGGCGGACC
>CAYVVR010000249.1:0-6318 GCA_964454655.1 uncultured Planctomycetaceae bacterium
AGCTCCAATCGAGTAGCTCCATGGGATGGAGTACGGCGACAGGGGCGTTGCGCCGGCGGAGTTCACGAGCGATTTGCAGCATACAACCGGCGTTCGACGCGAGAACGATTGGTGCACCGGTGTTCAGGATGTTGTCGACCTTGCGCTCCACAAGACGACTCGCCATTTCGGGTTGAAGCAGATTGTACGTTCCCGCCGACCCACAGCACATGTCGCTTTCCGGCAAGGGGACGAGCCGGATGCCGGGAATCTGCCCGACGAGTGCCCGCGGGGCGGTGCGCACGCCCTGCGCATGCGCAAGATGGCATGCATCGTGGTACGCAACGCTTAGCTCAAGACTCGCAGGCGGCGTCATTCCAAGATCGAACAAGAACTCGTTGATATCTCGAACCTTGCTTGAGAATCGCGCGCGGGCATCGCGAAGGCCGTCGACCCAGTACACCGGGTATTCTTTGAGCATCGCGCCGCATCCGGCATGGTTTACCACCACGGCGTCGATTTCGTCCAGAAGGAAGGCGGCAATGTTCTGATCGGCCATGCGGCGGGCACCGCGACTGTCGCCGGCGTGCATGTGGATCGCACCGCAGCACACCTGATCGCGAGGGATGACCACGTCGCAGCCGTTTTCCTGTAGTACCCGCAACGTGGCCCAATGAACATGACGGAACATGGCGTCGGCAACGCAACCGACGAAAAAGGCGACGCGTGCCCGACGTCGTCCCTTGGCGGGCAAGAATTTCGGTAAACGCGGCCCTCCCGGTGTCGGCGGACCGGCCAAGGTCGTCATCGCGGCGAGTCTCGAAGGAAGGAGACGCAACGCGCCTATCCGCTCGAGCCATCCATCAAAGTGGAAATGCTGCAACCACCGCCACGGAGCCAAAGCGGTGCGTATGCGATTCGGGTACGGGAAAACACGCAGCAGGATGATTTCTCGGAACCAATCGAAGCCGCTCAGTCGTCGCCGTTTTCGTGAGGCGACTTCAAGGCGAAACGGCTCGATCAGTCGGCTGTAATGTACGCCCGAGGGACAGGCCGATTCACACGCCCGGCAGTCGAGGCACAGGTCTAGATGCCGGCCGGCCGCGCCTTGGGGAGCAAGCGTGCCTTCCTGGATCAGCCGAAGCAGGTAGATACGGCCCCGCGGACTGTCGTTTTCGTCGCCGAGTTCTTGGTACGTCGGACAAGCGGATGTGCACAAACCGCAGTGGACGCACTTGCGGAAGACTTCTTCCGGAATGTGGAAGTCAAGCCGATTGTGGTCGGGCGTTCGGTTCATCGGCTGGTGGATCACTAAGCGATTTCGTTTATGTAAAAACGGGTGCGTTTTTCGAGACGAAACTCATTCGGCGGCGTCTTCCGAAAAGATGAATCGTCCCGGGTTCAAGATATGCTTGGGATCGAGACGATCCTTGATGCCTCGCGAAAGGCTTTCTGTCGGTCGGCGAGGCCCCCATACCGTCCGCCGGTCCCAGGCGTTGCTTCCGTCGTGTCGTTCGACCACCCAGGCCTGCCCGAATGCTTGCGAAAATTCGGGGTCGACGACGAAACCGAATTCCTCCGGACGGAAGGCACCGTGGCACGCAATTCGGATCGTACCGGTCCACACGTCGATCTGGAACGAATCACCGGGACGCAAGCGTCGCCACGCTTCTGCGAATGGCCCCACGCGATCCGGGGCTACGGCAACGCGGAGGACCGTGCCGTCTGCGTCGGGCATCGTTCCGCAAATGCGGGAAACGATGTCTTCCGGTTCGCGACGCCAGTCGATCGATCGCCCCGCAGAAAGAGTCGCCATGGCCACATCGGCAGCTTCAATCTCGGCTTCGCGTCCCTCGAAAGCGACGTACAGCGCTCCCCGGCCTTCCCTATGGTTCGGGGTAGAATCACCTTCGGCCCAATAAGGTCCCAACGTCCAGACCACCGCCGACGGAACGACGCTCGCAGAACGCAAATCGTTCCACAATCGTTCGAAGGTTTCTCCGTCGGCAACCGCGGCTGCGTAGACGCACCGAGCTTCGGGGCGAGGGCGGACGATGAGCGTGACTTCGGTGAGAATGCCGAAGGTTCCCAAGGTGCCGACCGCCAAGCGTGCAAGATTGTATCCCGCCGCATTCTTGACGACCGGAACGCCGAAACGAAGCACTCGCCCCATGCCGTCTATTAACCGCACGGCGGCCGTCGAATCGGCGATGTTGCCCCAGCGAGCTCGACGCGGCGTTGGAAAGGCGGTCGAGAGCCATCCCCCCACGGTTGTTTCCGGCGGATAATCTGCCGCCGTCGGAAGCCACTGGCGTTTTTCGGCCAAGATCTCGTCCAATCGGCCGAGGGACGTTCCGGCCGATACCGTGATCGTCAAGTCGCCTGCGGGATAGGCGAGCACTTCGGACCATCGACCGAAGTCGAGTCCGATTCCCTCACGCCGCGGGCGTACGCCGAACCGCATGTGACCGCCGCTTCCTAGCGGATACACGGCGGTTCGTTGGGTGCCGGCTTCTCTCACGATTTCGGCTGCTTCCGCCGTGGAGGCGACGGAATGCTTCGCTGAAAGCGGCAACCAGTTTGACGAATCCGTATCCATCAACGATCGGTTCCCGTCGATTGTTCTGGTAAAAGGTTTACGTTGCCGGGAGAGCGGCAGGAATCAGCTTGCCCGGTGCCAAAATCCCGTCCGGGTCGAACACCTCTTTGAGCTGCCGCATCGTGTCGAGTTCGTCGGCGGAAAAGAGTTCGGACATCAGGTCGATCTTTTCCACCCCGACGCCGTGTTCGGCCGTGATGCTGCCGCCCAACTCGATGCACGCACGCAAGATGGCACGACCGGCCTGTTCGGCGCGATGTGTTTGTTCGGGATCTTGCTCGTCGAACAATAAGATCGGATGCACGTTGCCGTCTCCGGCGTGGGCAACATTGACGATGCGAATACCATACTCGCTCGAGATTTGTTCGACGCGCCGGACCAACTCCGGGAGTCGGGTCCGCGGGACGACGCCGTCTTGGATGAAATAGGACGGGCTGATTCTACCGACGGCCCCGACGGCCGATTTGCGACATTTCCAAAGCAACAATCGCTCCGTCTCGTCTTTCGCGTGAAGGACTTCTGCGGCTCCGTGTTTTTCGCAAGTCGAGGCGACGGCTGCCCCCTCCTCGTCCAACGTTGCTTCCGGGCCGTCGAGTTCGATGACCAGTACGCTTTGCGCTTCGGGCGGGAAGCCGAAGTGAAAGGCTTCATCGACGGCCTTCAGAATTCCTCGGTCCATCACCTCCATGGCGGCCGGGACGATCCCGGCGGCGATGATTTCTCCGACGGCGCTGCACGCAGCTTCCATCGATGGAAAGATCGCTCGCAACGTTCGCCATGCTTGCGGGTCGGGCATTAGCCGCAACCAGGCCGCGGTGACGATGCCCAGCGTGCCTTCGCTGCCGACGATCAGCCCGACGAGGTCCGGGACGACCGGGGCCGCTTCGGGGCCGAGTTCGTGGATTTCACCGGTGCCGTCGACGAATTCCAGGCCCAACACGTGGTTGACCGTCACGCCGTATTTCAGCGTATGTGGTCCACCGGCATTGGTGGCAATATTCCCCCCGATTGTGCATGCCGTTTGGCTCGATGGGTCGGGGGCATAGTGGAGGCCGCTTCCCCGAAGTACGTCTGCGAGCTGCCGATTCAACACGCCGGCTTCGACACATATTCGACGATTGGCAAGATCGACCGATCGAATCCGCTTCATGCGGGTAAGCGAGAGAATCACTCCTCCGCCGAGGGGGGTTGCGCCTCCAGCCAAGCCCGTTCCGGCGCCTCGGCAAAACACGGGGAGCTTTTCACGGCGGCAAATTTCGGCAATTTGGGAGACTTGGGATGTGGTTTCAGGGAAAACCACGGCCCAAGGGACGGCTTTGGCCAAGGTGTACGCATCGCAGTCGTACACCAGAAGCTCGGCCGGATCGGTGCGCAACCCGTCACGGCCGACGACCGCTCGTAATTCTCTCACCACCGCTTCCGACCATGACATGACAGCGTGTTCCGCGTGCGATTCGAAAGGAAACCGAGTGTTTTGGTCCGTCGGAATGGCTCGTTTTCCGTCGGAAGAAAAAGCTCTAACACATGATGACACAAGTTGCTACACTACGCCACCTTCGGTATTGCAACCGTTACGGCAAACGCCCGCATTAGGGCATGGAGTCGTTATCGCCATGGAGTCGGCATTTCGCACGTGTAGCCCGTTGAAGTTCGGCAAACAACGCGACGCCGTTGATGTTGGGCCTATTCGCAAAAGCGTCCAGCACAGTCTCTTGGCCTGTGCCGGAATTGTGGCAGCTTGGCTTTTGACCGGTTCTGCCGCAGCGCAGCCGCACGCCATGCCGCCGAGCATGCCGATTCCGGTCACCGAGGTGGCTCCGGGGGACACGGTTCCCATTCTACCGGGTGGTGGCTTGGCGTCCCAAGGTGTCGTCGTGGCGCCGCCGTCCGGCGACACCGGGGTGTGGGCATGGCAACTGTTGCCCTCGGGGCTGATCTATCGATCGTACATCGCCGGTCCGCGAGAACCTCGCTTCGGTTCGCAATGGATTCACGAAAAAGACAAGAACTGGCTCTGGGACGTGGCCCTCGGAGGACGCGTGGGGTTGCTGCGATACGGAACGCTCAACCCGTTGTGGCCGGAAGGAATCCAACTCGATATCGAGGGGGCTGCGTTTCCGCGGTTGGATCTGGAAAACGAGCGAGACTTGGTTACTTCCGATTTCCGATTCGGCATTCCGCTTACTTGGAGGCGAGGACGCATCGAAACGAAGCTGGCCTATGTCCACCTCAGCTCGCACCTCGGAGATGAGTATTGGGTTCGGTACCCTACCCGCGTGCGGCGCAACTACGTGCGCGATTCCATCGTGCTCGGTGCAGGCATTCGACCGAACGAAGATGTGCGTCTGTATGCCGAAGCCGATTGGGCCTTTTATGACGACGGTGGGGCGAAACCCTGGGAGTTTCAGTTCGGCATCGAATACGCGCCGGGACAGCCGACCGATGCTTGGGGGGCTCCTTTTTTTGCGATCAATTCCCGGTTGCGGGAAGATGTCGATTTCAGCGGCAATTTTACGCTTCAAACGGGGTGGTTGTGGCGGAGCACGAATGGATCGGCCCTTCGGTTCGGCTTGCAGTATTTCAACGGGATGCTCGACCTTGGGCAATTCTACGACGAGCACGAAGAACAAGTTGGGCTGGGGTTATGGTACGACTATTGAGCGACCGGAGCCGTGGGATCGCATCGTCGGTATGCCTTGTCGCTTTCGGAATCGCCGTGTCGGGGGCGGCCGTTGCGACCGGCGAACAATCCGGCATGCCGAGCGAAAACACCGAGCCGGCCTCCGAAGTCGTGCCGAACCCGGTATCGTTTGACGACATCGAAGAGATTCTTCCCGCACGGCTGCGCGCGGCGGATCCGGTGTTCGAAGAGCGCCTGCGGTTGCAGCGGCGATTGTTGGAAGCCGTCGACTTGATCGAGCAACAGTACGTGGAACCGGTCGACCGGGAAGAGCTGTACGACGCGGCCGTTCGGGCGATGCTCTCGAAGCTCGATCCTTATTCCATGTATCCTTCGAGAGCCGAAGTGCCGATGTTGCGCGAAGCCGTTGATTTGGAACGCGTCGATGTGGGAATCGACGTGGTAAGAGACGGTGGTTCGATCGGTGTGTCGGCGGTCGTTTTCGGTTCTTCCGCGCAAAAGGCCGGGATTGTACCCGGCGATCGTATAGAGGCCATCGACGGCGTTTCGACCCAGGAAATGACGCTGGACGAGGCGGCGGCCCGATTGCGAGGGAACCCCGGTTCCGTCGTTCGTTTGACGATCCGCAGCGAACGGGGGGCGATTCCGGTTGATGTGGAGCTGGTTCGCGAACGGCTGACGTTGGAAGAAGTCGTCGGCTGGATGCGGATGCAAGACGGCACGTGGCGACATCGGTTGCCGAGCATGGAATCGGTCGTGTACGTGCGGATCGCTCGCTTCGGACGCGGCACCGCCGAGCGTCTCGGAGCGTTGCTGCGACGGCTGGAGGCCGAACCATCGGGGATCGGGACGGTCGTGCTCGACTTGCGTTACAATCCCGGCGGTGTCCTTCAGGAAGCTGTCGAGACGTGCGATTTGTTCCTAGAAAAAGGGGCGATCGTGACGGTTCGCAATCGGGCCGGCGACCGGGTGTACGAGGCGCATCCTTCGCGAGACGATTTTCGCATGCCGATGTATGTGTTGGTCAATCGTTACTCCGCCAGCGCCGCCGAGGTGACGGCCGCGTGCTTGCAGGATCACAAGCGAGCGACGATCGTCG
>CAYVVR010000250.1:0-6264 GCA_964454655.1 uncultured Planctomycetaceae bacterium
CGTTCGACGCCGCTTCGCTCGATGCGATGATGCACGCCTTCGGCGAGCGAGAGGGGCTCGGCATGGGGCAAATCGTGCATCCGGTTCGTATCGCGGTGACGGGCAAGGCCGTCGGCTTGGGATTGTTCGAAACGATGGCTATACTCGGCCGCGAGTCGGTCGTGCGGCGTATCGACCGCACGATCGAAACGTTCTTGAGCGACGTGTCGAACGAAACGTGATTCGCACGGTAAGAGGTTGTAACTTTCATTGGCGACGACGATCGACCGGTGCGAAGCCGGCGACAAGCCCAGATTCCGAGGGAAGAGACCATGACGGAGCGCAAACCGACCGGCGACAATCCCACTGCGAAGACGTCCGCCGAAGGCGGTAAGGAAGGTTCGGTCGATTTCATTCGCGAGCAAATCAACGACGACCTGAAAAACGGCCGATACGATCGCGTGCACACGCGATTTCCGCCCGAGCCGAACGGGTACTTGCACATCGGCCACGCGAAGTCGATTTGCCTGAATTTCGGCATCGCGCGCGACTACGGCGGATTGTGCAATCTGCGCTTCGACGATACGAACCCCACCAAAGAGGACGTCGAATACGTCGAGTCGATCAAGGAAGACGTCCGCTGGCTGGGCTTCGACTGGGACGATCGCTGCTTTTTCGCTTCCGACTATTTCGATCAGCTTTACGAATGGGCCGAAGAGCTGATCAAAAAGGGCTTGGCCTACGTGTGCGACCTTTCGCCCGACGAAATTCGGGAATACCGCGGCACGCTCACCGAGCCGGGCAAAAACAGCCCGTACCGCGATCGATCGGTCGAAGAGAATCTCGACTTGTTCCGGCGCATGCGGGCGGGGGAGTTTCCCGACGGCTCGCGGACGTTGCGGGCGAAGATCGACATGGCCCACCCCAATCTGAACATGCGCGACCCGGTGATGTATCGCATCCTACACGCCGAGCATCATCGGACGGGCGATAAATGGTGTATTTACCCCACCTACGACTGGACGCACGGCCAGTCCGACTCGATCGAGGGAATCACGCACTCCATTTGTACGCTGGAATTCGAAAACCATCGTCCGTTGTACGATTGGTTCATCGAGAAGCTGGGGATTTACGCGCCGCGCCAAATCGAGTTCGCCCGGCTGAACCTGACGTACACGGTGATGAGCAAGCGGCGCCTGTTGCAGTTGGTGAAAGAAGGGCACGTCAGCGGTTGGGACGATCCGCGAATGCCCACCATTTGCGGCCTGCGACGCCGCGGTTACACGCCCGAGGCGATTCGAAACTTCTGCGCCCGGATCGGAGTGTCGAAGTACGACGGCGTGATCGACATCGCGCTTTTGGAGCATTGCCTGCGGGAAGATTTGAACAAGCGGGCTCCGCGGGTGATGGGGGTGTTGCGTCCGCTGAAAGTCGTCATCGAGAACTATCCCGACGACCTGGTCGAAGAGATGGAGGCGGTGAACAATCCCGAGGATCCCTCGGCGGGAACCCGCAAGGTGCCGTTCTCGAAGGTGCTCTACATCGAACAGGACGACTTCCGCGAGGAGCCGCCGCCGAAGTATTATCGTTTGGCGCCCGGCCGCGAGGTCCGCTTGCGTTACGCATATTTCATCCGCTGCACCGACGTCGTGAAAGATCCGGCGACCGGGGAGGTCGTCGAGGTGCGGGCGACGTACGATCCCGAAACACGCGGCGGAAACGCACCCGACGGCCGCAAGGTGAAGGCCACGATCCATTGGGTTTCGGCGGCCCACGCCCTCGATGCCGAAGTGCGGTTGTACGACCACCTGTTTACCAAGCCCGATCCCGACGACGTGCCCGAGGGCCAGGATTGGACGGCCAACTTGAATCCGAACTCGCTGGAAGTCGTCGAGCACGCCAAGCTCGAACCGTCGTTGGCGACGGCCAAGCCGGGCGATCGCTTCCAGTTCGAGCGGTTGGGGTATTTTTGCGTGGATCCCGACAGCACCGACGAGCGGTTGGTCTTCAATCGCACGGTCACGTTGCGGGATACGTGGGCGAAGATCGCCAAACGACAACAACGAAAATGACGCCCGCGCCGTCGATTGGAACGCGGTACGGGAACCCAAGAAACATCAGGTAACGGAGGTAGCCAATGCCGTTGGTCGTCGTCGGTTCGGTCGCGCTCGATAGCGTGGAAACGCCGCATGCCGTCCGAGAAAACGTTTTGGGCGGATCGGCAGTCTACTTTTCGGTGGCCGCGAGATACTTCACCTCGGTTCGGCTGGTGGGGGTGGTCGGTGAAGACTGGCCGTCCGAACACACGCAACTTCTCGCCGAACGCGGAATCGATACGGAAGGCTTGAAGGTCGTTCCCGGCGGAAAAACCTTCCGCTGGCGCGGCAAGTACCTGCCGAATATGAACGACCGCGAAACCCTCGAGGTTCACTTGAACGTGTTGGGCGACTTCAAGCCCGAATTGCCCGAGGCGTGCCGTCGCAGTCCGTTCTTGTTCTTGGCGAACGGATCGACGAAGACCCAGCTCGCCGCACTCGAGCAATGTTCCGGGGCGAACTTGGTCGTGGCCGATACCATGGATCTTTGGATCCGGACCGAGCCGGACCAACTGCGCGAGTTGATGCAACGCATCGACGGTCTCGTGCTCAACGACTCGGAGGCCAAGTTGCTGACCGAAGACGACAACCTCGTGCGGGCGGGAGAAGCGATCTGCCGCATGGGACCGAGCTTCGTCGTCGTGAAGAAAGGCGAACACGGCGCAATGTTCTTTAGCAAGCACGAGAAATACGTGCTTCCGGCCTATCCGACGAAAGAGGTCGTCGATCCGACCGGCGCCGGTGACAGCTTCGCCGGGGGAATGATGGGCTATCTGGCCGAAAAGAACGACTTTTCGCCCCAAACACTCAAGAAAGCCCTGGCTTACGGCATTCTCGTGGCAAGTTTCACCGTCGAAGATTTCAGCCTCGATCGCTTGTTGAAGATTCGCCGTGAAGACATCGAACGCCGCATGGAAGAGTATCAACAGATGCTCTCGTTCTAGCCGGTGAAGCCGGTTTCTTGCGGCGATGTTTGAAACCGGCGGCTTCGACGCATTTGCACGACGCGCTGCGCCGGAGTACGTTGAGCGTCCGGCGACGATTGCGGCACGTGGCTCATCGGGATGATCGTGTGCGCCGACGGCGTGCCGAGCGTCGGCACCGAATATGAGGATCGATCATGAAACGACCGGCATGGTGGTCTCGCGAGTGGTGGAGACGGCAAATCGATCCCGGGTATCCGCGTGCGCCGATCGAGACCGAGCACTTTCCGCCCGGCATTCCCTACATCATCGGAAACGAAGCGGCCGAGCGGTTCAGTTTCTACGGGATGCGGGCGATTCTGGTCACCTTCATGACGACGTACCTGCTCGACGCTTCGTTGATGCATCGGCAGGTGATGTCGCCCGAAGAGGCGAAGGCGGTTTATCACACCTTCAACGCGGCGGTGTACTTCTTCCCGATTTTGGGCGCCCTGCTGGCCGATATCGTCCTCGGCAAGTACTGGACGATCATGTTGTTGTCGATCGTCTACGTGGCCGGTCACACGGCTTTGGCCTGGAACGAAGCCCGCTTGGGGCTGTTCGTGGGGCTTACGTTGATCGCGATCGGCTCCGGCGGCATCAAGTCGTGCGTTTCGGCCCATGTGGGCGACCAGTTTTGCCGGAAGAACCAACACTGGATGTCGCGCATTTTCGGCTGGTTCTACATGGCGATCAACGTGGGGGCGGCCGCCTCGTCGCTGGCGACTCCCTGGTTGCTGGAGAACGTCGGCCCGGGGCTGGCCTTCGGTATTCCGGGTATCTTGATGGCGATCGCCACGTTGGTGTTCTTCATGGGACGCGCGAAATTCGCCCACATTCCCCCCGGCGGGGCGACGTTCTTGCGAGAAGCCTTCAGCCGCGAAGGAATCGGGGCTCTCGTGCGGCTGACGCTCATCTTCGTGCCGGTCGCCATGTTCTGGGCGTTGTTCGATCAAACCGGTTCATCGTGGGTTCTTCAGGCCGAACACATGAACCGAACGTTGTTTCATTACACGGCCTCCGACGGCACGCTCGCCGCGTTCGAGATTCATCCCGCCCAAATTCAGGCGCTCAACCCGATCTTGATCTTGATCTTGATTCCCCTGTTCGATTGGGTCGTTTATCCCGCGGTAGGGCGGTTCGTGCGGGTGACGCCGTTGCGGAAGATTTCGACGGGCATGTACGTGGCGGCGGGCAGCTTCGTCGTCATCGCAATTGCCGAACACCTGATCGCGGCGAACAGGACGCCTTCGATCGCGTGGCAGGGGGCTGCGTACGTCGTGTTGACCGCCGCCGAGGTGTTGGTTTCGGTGACGTGCCTCGAATTCGCGTATACCCAGGCGCCGCGGTCGATGAAGTCGTTGGTGATGGGCTTGTATCTGCTGTCGGTCTCGTTGGGAAACAGTTTTGCCGCCGGGGTGAACTACGTGATCGAGACGGTGAAGGCCGCGGGCGGTCATTGGCTCGAGGGACCGACCTATTGGTGGTTCTTCGTGGCCGCGATGACGGCGGTTGCCGCCATCTTTTCGGCCATCGCGTTTCGATTCCCTGAGAAGACCTATCTTCAGGACGATGACACTGTGGATTCCGAGCCGACGACAGCCGCCGATAGCGATTGACGTCGGAGGTAATCCCGCGCGGCAACGTACCGACCAGGGCGATCTCGCGCAATTTCATCGCCCCACCCCTTGGCACGCTGCGAAGCTTCGGGCAGAATTTTGAGTCTCGCCGCGTCGGCGGAGGGGCCGTAAGACGGCCCGCGAGCCCCGCCATCCGCCGGTCACGTCGTTGCGTCAAACCGCGGAGGCGGCACAGGACAGGCAAGCCGCGCGGAGTTGAGAGGCGTCCCGTCCAAGGCGAACGACCGGGATATGGCATGGTTGCCGGGGAATTGGTTGCAGTGCTGCTTGACAGTCTGTCGACCAAGCCTTAACATCTAGGTTTTCGCCTCAGCCGACTGGGGCCTTTCTTTGACAACAAGGGCGTCGGAAGCCGAAAGCCGTATCGAGCGAAAAGGAGCGTCCACGTGTCGGGACAAGTCAGCGAAGTCATTCGGATTCGGATGGAATCGTTTGATCATGCCGTGCTGGATCAAAGCGCGGCGGAGATCGTGGACACCGTCAAGCGTACCGGCTCGATCGTGCACGGCCCGATTCCCTTGCCGACTCGAATTGAGCGCTACACGGTGCTTTCGAGTCCGTTTATCGACAAGAAAGCCCGTCAGCAGTTCGAGATCCGAACGCACCGCCGCTTGATCGACATTATTCAAGCTACGGCGAAGACGATCGAAGCGTTGAACAAGCTCAGTCTTCCGGCGGGTGTCGATATCAAGATCAAAATGACGCGCTGATCGACTCTGCAAGTCGCACGCGGCCTGCCGGGTTGTATTGGGGTCTGGTACATGAATTGGAAGTTGCAAGGGTAATCCTCGGGAGTCTTCCGGCGATCCCTTGCGGCAACGTGACACGAAGGCAAAAACGATGGCGATCGGATTGCTCGGCCGAAAAGTCGGGATGACCACCGTATTCGATGAAAACGGTGAAGCTGTCCCCGTGACGGTGATTCAAGCAGGGCCTTGCCGCGTTCTTCAGTTGAAGACCGTCGAGCGTGACGGTTATGAAGCGGTGCAACTGGGCTATCTCGATAAACCTCGCCGTCGTGCCGCCCGCAGCGAGCGGGGTCACGTTGCCAAGCTCAACAGCAAGCGTCAGCGCGCTCGTGCCGCAGCCGGCATCGAGCCTCTTCCCAAGGCGGATTGCGAACCGCAACGGTACATTCGTGAGTTCCGTGTGCCGGTCGAGGGGTATTCCGTCGGTCAGGTTCTTTCGGTCGACGTCTTCGAAGGGGTTGTCTCGGTCGACGTGACCGGCACCAGTAAAGGCCGCGGTTTTGCCGGCGTCATGAAGCGGCACAACTTCGCCGGGCAGCGGGCGAGTCACGGTGTGAAAAAGGTGCATCGGCATCCCGGCGGTACCGGTCAAAGTGCCTATCCCAGCCGCATCGAAAAAGGGCGGCGAATGGCCGGTCATTACGGGGCCGCACGGTGCACGATTCGCAATATCCGCGTGGTGCGTATCGACAAAGAAAACAATCTTCTGATCATCCGCGGGGCGGTTCCCGGTCCCAACGGTGGTTTGGTTGTCATCCGGCCGACGAACAAGCTCCCGGCACCGAAGGCGTAGTGCTTGCGGAGGAGCGGTTCATCGGTTCTTTGACTGTCATTGGAA
>CAYVVR010000251.1:0-6236 GCA_964454655.1 uncultured Planctomycetaceae bacterium
GCTTTGCGCAGAGCGTGCTGTTGCCCGAGCTGGCCAAGCTGTCGGATGTTCGCTTCCGCGGCATCGTCACCGGGTCGGGCGTGACGGCGGCGACCGTGGGACGCAAATACGGCTTCGACTGGTGCGCGTCGAGCATCGACGAACTCTTGAACGACGACGAGACCGACGTCGTCTTCATCGTAACGCGTCATTCCCAACATGCCGATATGATCACCCGTGCGTTGGCGGCCGGTAAAGCCGTCTTCTGCGAAAAGCCCTTGGCCGTCGATTGGGAACAACTGCGAAGCGTCGTCGAGGCTCTTCAAACGCACGGCGGCCCATTGTCGATTGGATACAATCGCCGCTTTTCCGCCTTTGCCGAACGCGTGAAGACGCATTTCGACGGTTGCGGTGCGTTACGGGCCATCTATCGCGTAAACGCCGGTACGATTCCGCACGATCACTGGTTGTCCGACCCGGCCGAAGGCGGCAGAATCATCGGCGAGGCGTGCCACTTCGTCGATTTCTTCAATGCACTGACGGGCAGTTTGCCGGTGAGTGTGTCGGTCGATATGCCCGCCGACGCCGATATCCGCAACGAAACGCAATCCGTCGTGCGTTACGAGGACGGCTCCGTCCTGCAATTGACCTATGCCGTCAACGGTCCGGCCGGATGGAGCAAAGAACGCATCGAAGTGTTCGGCGGCGGCAAGGGGGCCGTCATCGAAGACTTTCGCGTCCTCGAACTAATCGACGACGACGGTCGCCGCACGAAGACGAAATTGCGCAAGATGGACAAAGGGCATGGAACGATGCTCGCCGCCTGGATGGAGGCCGTTCGACGGGGCGAGTTCTTGATCTCCATCGACGATCTCGTCGCGACCACGCGAACCACGTTTGCGATGGCCGGCATGTCGGATCGTCCGTCGCCCGACGCACAATAGGACGCCACGTGGCCGACGTCATTCCTTTCAACAAACCGTTCATCGCGGGCAAAGAGCTGTACTACATCGCCCAGGCGGTCACGTACGGCAACATCGCGGGAGACGGTCGTTTCACCCTTGCATGCTCGCGGTTGCTCGAAGAGCGATTCGGCATTCGGCGTGTGCTGCTGGTCCCTTCGGGGACCGCGGCCCTCGAAATGGCGGCTATGTTGTGCCGACTGGAAGAGGGCGACGAGGTCATCATGCCGTCGTACACGTTCGTTTCGACGGCCAACGCGTTCGTACGAAGCGGAGCAAGACCCGTTTTCGTCGACATCCGTCCCGACACGCTCAATCTCGACGAATCGCAGATCGAAGATGCTCTGACGCCGCGTACGCGGGCGATCGTTCCCGTTCACTACGGCGGCGTGGCCTGCGAAATGGATCGCATCGTCGAGATCGCGCAACGGCACGACCTGCTGGTGATCGAAGATGCCGCGCAGGGAGTTCACGCTTACTATAAGGGCCGGGCACTCGGTGCGATCGGGCACTTGGGTTGCTACAGTTTTCACGAAACGAAGAACTACATCTGCGGGGAAGGGGGGGCCCTGTGCATCAACGACGAAACGTTTCTCGAACGGGCCGAGATTCTCCGTGACAAAGGAACGAACCGCCAACAATTTCTTCGCGGTGAGGTCGACAAGTACACGTGGGTCGATGTCGGATCGTCTTATGTCCCCAGCGAAATATGTAGCGCGTTTTTGTACGCGCAGCTCGAGATGCTCGATTCCATTGCGGCACGCCGACACGCCATCGCCGCCTACTATCGCGAACGGCTGGCACCATTGGCGAGCGAGGGCGTCGTGCGTCTGCCGCCCCAATTCGACGATCGCAAGAGCAACGACCACATGTTCTACGTAATCGTCGAGGAACAACAACAGCGAGATCCCCTGCTGGCACACTTGCAGGAAAGGGGAATTCGGGCGACGTTTCACTTCGTTCCGCTACACCAATCGCCGATGGCCCGCACCTTGGGCTTGAATTGCGTGTCGCTTCCCAACACCGAACGTCTGGCGGCCTCGTTGATCCGGCTTCCGTTTTTCTATGAAATAACACGAGACCAACAAGACCGCGTCGTCGACGCGATTTACGCATTTTTCGGTCGGTCTCCATCGTGACGCGCACGTCGATGCCCAAAATTTCGGTCGTCATTCCGGTATACAACGCCCAGTCGACGATCCTTGTGTTGATCGAGCGACTGCACCGGGTGCTCGCCGAGATTGACGCCGACTACGAGATCATCTGCGTCGACGATGCCGGACACGACGATAGCTGGCAACTGTTGCGAGAAGCCCGCGGGCAAGATAAACGGGTCAAAATCATTCAACATGCACGCAATTTCGGCCAGCATTTCGCCCTGTTGACGGGCCTTGCAGCGGCCAAAGGCGAGTTCGTCGTGACGATGGACGACGACCTCCAGCATCCACCGGAAGAAATCGCCACGCTGTACGAGGCTTTGGTCGCTCATCCCGAATGGGACGTCGTATTCGGCGCGTACACGCAAAAACGCCACTCGTTTTGGCGGAACGTGGGAAGCGCGGTCGTGAACCGGATCACCCGACGGGTGTTTCATGTTCCGCCCAACGTCTCGCTGACGAGCTTCCGCATTATGCGACGCTGGTTGGCCGAAACGCTCTGCGCCATGCCGACGCGAACGCCGCGATTGAATCACATGATTCTCGCATCGACCACGGCAATCGGGAATGTCGCGGTGCGTCACGATCCCGGCGGAAAATCGCGTTATTCGACCCGTCGATTGATCTCGAACGCTCTCGATACGATCTTGGGACACACGGCTCTACCGCTGCAAGCGGTCAGCGTCGTGGGGTTTTGCACTTCGTTGTTCAGTTTCGGTCTGGGCATCTACTATTTAGTGAAATATTTCGTGTCGGGTATCCGGGTGCCGGGTTGGACGACGCAAACCCTGTTGATGCTGTTTTTCTTCGGGTTGCTGTTCTTTTCGCTGGGTATCGTGGGCGAATACTTGATTCGCATTTTGAGACAAGTCCAAAGCCCACCCCGAGCGGCCGTGCGCGAAAGCCATGTCGACGACTGATCCTCGGCATGCCGTCATCGTGGGATGCCAACGTTGCGGCACGACTCAGCTCGCCCGATTGCTGGACGCTCATCCGCAGATCGACGTGGCCAAGCCGCTACGTCCCGAGCCGAAATGGTTCCTCGACGCCGCCGCTTCGAACAAGTCTCCACTCGAGTACCGCCGGGCCTTGTTCGGTGACACGCGCAACGACGTACTGGTCGAAAAAAGCACCAGCTACTTCGAAACCGAAGGATACGCCGAGCGAATCCGATGCGTCTTGCCCGACTGCTCGATCATCGTCCTACTACGCAACCCGGTCGAAAGGGCAATTTCGCACTACTGTTTTTCGATCGAAAACGGGCTCGAAACGCGTCCGCCGGAAATCGCGTTACTCGGTGACGACATTCCGCCGACACCGCCGGGCATTTCGGTGTCGCCGTTTCGTTACGTCCAACGAAGTGAATACGTCGTACCGCTGCGCTGGTACTGCAAACGATTTCGGCGTGTTCGCATTTTGATCACCGAAAAGGTGTTCACCGATCCGCAAGAATTGGCCGACTTGTATGCTTGGCTGGGAACCGACCCGTCGTTTCGTCCGGAAAATTGGGGCGACCGAGCCAACCGGCGCAAGCTGGAAATTCCGATTCCGCCGCGTGTCCGTCGTGAACTGGAAACGCGTTTGCTGCCGCAAATCGCCCTTCTCGAAAAGGAATTCGGGCTAGATTTGCGCTGCTGGCGAGCAACATCCCCATAATAGAATATTGTCGACTATGAACATTGCCGTCGTCACTCCGACGTTGACTCCGTACCGCGATCCGTTTTGGAACACGGTCGCGAAGCAGCCGAACGTCGACCTGCACGTTTTCTACTGCACCAAAGGCACGAGCGATCGTCCGTGGGAGGCCGATTGGCAGCTTGATTTTCACGGGGAAGTTCTTCCCGGTCGGGCCCTCGCCGGAAACGGTAGCTGCTACTGGAACCCGTCGGTCGCTCGACGGCTTGCCGAGTCGCAATGCGATGCGATTCTGTTGGGTGGATACAACCATCCGACGATGGTACGGGCCATTTTGTATGCGAGGCGTCGTCGCATCCCGTACTACTTGATGTGCGAAAGTTTCTTGGGCCTCCGCCGGGCGACGTACCGCAAGATACTGAAGACACCCTTCGTTCGCTGGGTGGTGAAACATGCGAGGGGCATTCTACCGACCGGCACGCTTGCCCGCGAATATCTCATTCACTACGGCGGGAACGCGGAGGCCTGTTGTTTCGTCCCCAATTCGCCCGACTTGGACCGTCTTCGCACCTTGGCCCGCGAACTGGCCCCCGATCGGAAACGCCTGCGTGCCGCTCGCGGCTGGGGCGATGAACCGGTCATCATTTACGTCGGGCGGCTTATCTGGAAAAAAGGCGTCGACGTGCTGCTGCGGGCGATGAAACACGTCGTCGAGACGCGTTCGGCACGATTGGTCGTCGCTGGAGACGGCGTCGAGCGTCCGAAGCTCGAAACATTGGCTGCCGAGTTGGGAATTGCCGATCGCGTTGATTTCCCGGGCTTCTTGCAACCTGACGAACTACCCGAATGGTATGCTGCCGCCGACGTATTCACCTTGCCGTCGTTGACCGAACCGTGGGGAGTGGTGGTCATGGAAGCACTGGCCGCCGGCCTTCCGGTGGTCGTCACCGAGCTGGTCGGCTGTCATCCGGACGTCGTCAACGATCCGCGGGTAGGAAGCGTCGTTCCGCCGGGCAAACCCGAGCCGCTGGCCGAAGCATTGATTCGGCACCTTGACGAACGTCTCGACAAAGAAACGATCCATACTCTTTGGGATCCCGTTTACCGGCGTACACGCCACGCAGCCGTCGCCGAAAAGCTGGTCGACTTGCTACGCAGAACAGCCAACGAGCCGACGCACGCGATCCGATAATCGCCATGCACATCTTGTTTCTGACGCATTATTTTCCGCCTGAGGTCAACGCACCGGCCACCCGCACGTACGAACATTGCGTGCGTTGGGTGAAGGCTGGACACCGCGTCACGGTCGTTACCTGCAACCCGAACCATCCCAAAGGCGTGATTTACCCCGGCTATCGCAATCGGTTGCGAGCGCAGCGTGAAGTCGTCGACGGCATCGAAGTCGTTCGCGTATGGACGCTTCTGGCTCCCAACGCGGGAACCGTTCGCCGCATCCTCAACTTTGTGTCGTACATGATCGCAGCGATCATCGCGTCGTTTCGAGTTCGCAAGGTCGATGTCGTCGTAGCCACCAGCCCTCAGTTCTTTTGCGGATGGGCCGGAGTGTGGGTCTCACGCTTCAAACGCCGTCCGTTCGTCCTCGAAATTCGCGACATTTGGCCCGAATCGATCGAAACGGTCGGCGCGATCCGCTTTCGTCCGATTCTCCGTTTTCTCGAGTTTCTCGAACGACGCATGTACCTTGCCGCCGATCACATCGTTGCCGTCGGGGAAGGGTACAAGCAAAAGATTCTGGAAAAGGTACCCGTCGACGATCGCATTTCGGTCGTCACCAACGGTGTCGATCTCGAAAAGTTTCGCCCAAGGCTTCCCGATCCCGAGCTTCGCGCCCGCTGGAACGCCCGCGACGGCCAATTCGTGTGCGCCTATGTGGGTACCATCGGCATGGCCCACGGACTGGATGTCGTCATCGAGACCGCCGATCGCCTACGTGCCGCAGGAGACGACCGATTCGTGTTCTGGCTCGTCGGCGACGGTGCAAGGCGCGAAGAATTGCAAGCCGAAGCCGAGCGACGCGGCCTGGCCGATCGCGTCATTTTCACCGGGTCACTACCCAAGGAAGAAATGCCCCGCGTGATCGCCTCGGCCGATGCGTGCCTTGTCCATCTGCGGGGAACGGAACTGTTCGGCACCGTCATCCCCTCGAAAATCTTCGAGATGATGGCGATGGAACGCCCGATCATTATGGGCGTTCGCGGCGAGGCCAAGCGAATCGTGGTCGACGAAGCCCGTGCCGGCCTAGAAATGGAGCCCGATTCGCCCGAATCGTTGGTCAACTGTTTGCGCGCGCTCGCGGTATCAACCACCGTTACCGTTACGCCAGGCGCACCTTATGTTACTCGGTACTTCGACCGAAACGCTTTAGCCGCGTCATTCTTACATGTCCTTACTACCGTCGTTCGTTAACGTCTACCAACGGGAAAGCGATGCACCAAATAACGATCATTTCGCCGTTCTACAACGAAGCGCCCTGCGTCACCCC
>CAYVVR010000252.1:0-6194 GCA_964454655.1 uncultured Planctomycetaceae bacterium
GCGTACCCGACTGACGAAAATTGTCAACTTTTTTACCAAATCAAACAATGACAGCGATCGCCGCTTGCGTTTAAATAAAGAGGACGATCGGTTGGCAACCTCGCCCCGGCGGGGAATTACCGACCACAGGAATGCATCGGTGTCGGTCGTGTCGGCCCAAGCTCGGCAGATGTCGACGGTTCGGGGGGACACTCGGCAATTGGTCCGCGCGGGTTGGTGCGGCCGCCCGATGCATCCTTTTTCTCCCCCCACAACGCCGCATCGCCTGCGGCGTCCTATCGGTGGAAAACAGGTCCCACGATTCCGGCTTCCCGTCGCAGTTCCTCTTCCCATCCCCAAGCCGGTTCCCCTCGTCGCGGGATATTTGCCGGGTTCGCCCGCTCGACTTGCAACCTGACGTTGGAGGATTCTCATTCATGTCGGAAGGCTCGGTCTGCGCGCGCTTCGAAGAGGTCGTCATCCCTACGTACGGCGTCGGCGATCCTGATCCCAACCCGATGTTTCTGGAAAAGCGGGTGTATCAAGGATCCAGCGGCGTCGTCTACCCGTTTCCCGTGATCGACCGCATCGAAGACGAAAAACGCCCGCAAACCTATCGCGCGGTATTTCTGGAAAACGAGTTTCTGGAAATCATGCTGCTGCCTCAGTTGGGCGGCCGCGTGCAAATGGCCCGCGATAAGACGATCGACTACCACTTCGTCTATTACAACCGGGTCATCAAGCCGGCGCTGGTGGGCCTGGCCGGCCCGTGGATTTCCGGGGGCATCGAATTCAACTGGCCGCAACATCACCGGCCGAGCACCTTTTTGCCGGTCGAATGTCGCTTGGAACAGGAAGCCGACGGTTCCGCCGTCGCCTGGTGCCACGAAATCGATCGCATGCACGGCACCGAAATGGTTTGCGGATTTCGGCTTCGCCCCGGTCGTGCCTATCTGGAACTCGACGTCCGCCTGTACAACCGAACCGATCTACCGCAAACCTTCTTGTGGTGGGCGAATCCGGCGGTGCACGTCGATGAATTCCACCAGTCGATCTTTCCTCCCGACGTGACCGCCGTGATGGACCACGGAAAACGTGACGTGAGCGACTTCCCCATCGCACACGGAACATACTACAAGATCGATTACTCGCCGGGCACCGACATCAGTCGGTACAAGAACATTCCGGTACCCACTTCGTACATGGCGTATCGCAGTCGCTTCGATTTCGTGGCCTCGTACGACCATCGCCGCAAGGCAGGCTTGCTTCACGTGTGCAACCGGCACGTCTCGCCGGGAAAGAAACAATGGACATGGGGCAACGGCGACTTCGGCCACCGGTGGGACCGCCACTTGACCGACGAAGACGGCCCCTACGTCGAACTCATGTGCGGGGTGTACACCGACAACCAACCCGACTTCTCGTGGCTGTTCCCCGGCGAAGAAAAGCGCTTCGTCCAGTACTTCATGCCCTATCACGGCGTCGGACGCATCGACAACGCCACACGCTGCGCCGCCTTGGGGCTCGACATCGCCGACGGCAAAGCGAACGTTCGCGTCCACACGACCGCTCGGTACCCGAACGCACGAGTCGTGCTCACCCACGCAGACGTCGTGCTGGCCGAAGTTTCCTTCGACGGCGATCCGGGCGGATATTTCGAAGCGTCGATCGACCTGCCGGCGAAGATCGACGAACGCTCGATCACCTGCCGCGTCGAGGACGCCCAAGGCAACACGCTTGTTGCCTTCCGCCCCGCCGATGTCGTTCGCGATTCGGACTTGCCCGAGCCAGCGAAGCCGATCGACACCCCCGAAAAGCTCGATTCGACCGAATCGCTGTACCTGGCGGGCGTCCACCTCGAACAGTATCGGCATGCCACCCGCGAACCGGCCGACTACTACCGTGAAGCCCTGCGACGCGATCCCGGCGATCTGCGCAACAACCACGCGTTGGGGCTTTTGTTGTTGCGACGCGGTTGTTTCTCGCAAGCCGAACCCCACCTGCGGCAAGCCGTCCAACGCAGCACGCGTCACAATCCGAATCCTCGAGACGGCGAGGCTCTTTACGATTTGGGTCTGGCGTTGGCCTATCAAGAGCGACACGACGAAGCCTACGAGGTGTTCTACAAGGCGACGTGGAACGCCGCGCAGGCCGACATCGCGTATTTCCAACTGGCTCGGATCGACTTTGCCGCCGGTCGCCTCGACCGGGCAGAAGAGCACTTGCGTCGCTGTTTGGCACGAAACCGTTCGCATCGGCAAGCGATTCACTTGCTCGTTTCCCTATTGTCCATGACCGGCCGCACCACAGAAGCCGACGCCGTGATCGCCGAAGCCTTGGCCGACGATCCCTTCCACCTGGGCCTGTTGTTCGAGCAAATGCAAGCCGCGTCGAGTAAGGCCGAAGCGTTTACCGTCGCCGCCGACGACAAGGAAGTGAATTATCTCGACCTCGCCCGCGACTACCGAGCCGCCGGCCTCCACGACCGCGCGATCGCCTTGTTGGAGCTGTACGCGCGGCGTCGGTCGGAGGCGGGCGCAACGGTCTCGCCGTTGGTGTGGTACTATCTGGCCGACTCGTACCGACGACGAGGCGACGTCGACACGGCAGAGGGCTACTATCGCAAAGCCGCCGAGGCCGACTCGTACTTGTGCTTCCCCAATCGCCTGGAAGACATCGCGGTACTCGAATACGCCGCCGTGTACAACACGAACGACGCCCGGGCGCCCTACTACCTGGGCTGCCTGTGGTACGACAAACGGCAATACGATCGGGCGATTCGCTGCTGGGAGTCGGCCCGCGACCGTGACCCGCGGTTTCCTCGCGTGTGGCGTAATCTCGGCTTGGCCTATTTCAACAAGACGAACGACGCCGAAGCCGCGTGGAATGCGTACCAAGAGGCGTTTCGCTTGGCTCCTGACGATGCTCGCATTCTCTTCGAGCTGGATCAACTGGCGAAACGACTGGGGCATCCCGTGGAAGAACGACTGGCGCGATTGGAGGCGAACCCCGAGCTCGTCGCCGCGAGGGACGATCTGGTATTGGAAAAAGCGACCCTGCTGAATACGCTCGGCCGTCACGAAACCGCCCTCGCGGTCATTCAGTCTCGCACCTTCCACCCGTGGGAAGGCGGCGAAGGCAAAGTCGCCGGCCAATACGTGATCGCATTGCGGGAAATGGCGAGGAAAGCTCTCCGCGACGGCGACGTCGATCGGGCCTGCCGACTCTTGGAGCAAGCCCGGTTGCGGCCGGAAAACTTGGGCGAGGCCAAGTTACCCAACCACCACGAAAACGACATTCTCTATCTTTTGGGCGAAGCGAAACGTCGAGGGGGCGACGAGTCGGCAGCGATCGCATTCTTCGAAGAAGCTGCGTGCGGATCGGATGAACCGGCCGACGCAATGTATTACAATGACGAGCCCCCCGAACTCGTCTACTATCGAGGCTTGGCCCTGGCCGCGCTCGGTCGCCGAGACGACGCGCACCGCGTGTTTCGAAACATGGTGAATTACGGCGAACAACACGAACACGATCGACCGGTGATCGACTTTTTCGCCGTCTCCCTGCCCGACTTCTTGGTATTCGAGGTCGACCTCATTCGACGAAATCGGATTCACTGCCGCTACGTGGCCGCGTTGGGATACCAAGGCTTGGGCAAGACGGACGTAGCCGAGACCTTGTTCGATCGCGTGCTGAGCGAGGACCCGGCCCACGTCGGCGCGGCCGTGCACCGTGCCGCCGCACCGGAACACGTCCTCTCGGACCACGGATGAGCGCTTCCGCGAAACGGTATCGAGGCTTCCCCCAATGAACACGACGTCCGATTTTCGTTCGTTCAACTACGCGTATCTTTGGCTCATCTGCCTGGTGGCCGCCATGGGCGGCTTGCTGTTCGGCTACGATTGGGTCGTCATCGGCGGGGCGAAGCCTTTCTACGAGCCGTTTCTGCACATCGGCCCCGCAACCCCTTGGAAACAGGGATTCGCCCAATCGAGCGCCTTGGTCGGATGCCTGCTCGGCGCGCTCATGTCGGGGGCCTTGGCCGACAAAACGGGACGACGCCCGTTGCTGTTGGCGGCCGGGTTGCTGTTCACCGTCTCGGCCGTGTGGACGGCCCTTTCGACCGATTATGTGACCTTCAACATCGCCCGCATCATCGGCGGCGTGGGAATCGGGTTGGCCTCGAACATGTCGCCGATGTACATCGCCGAGATCTCTCCGGCGAAAATCCGCGGCGTGTTCGTGTCGATCAACCAGTTGACGATCGTCATCGGAATCTTGGCGGCCCAATTGGTCAACTTGTGGATCGCGCAGCCGGTCACCGAAGAAACCGCCGAAGCCATCCGCGCATCGTGGAACGGCATGTACGGCTGGCGTTGGATGTTCGGGGCCGAAACGATTCCCGCGGCGGCGTTCTTCCTGCTGATGTTCTTCGTCCCGGAAAGCCCGCGTTGGCTGGTTAAAGCCGGACGCGACGACAAGGCCCGCAACATCCTCGGCCGGATCGGCGGAGACACCTACGCAGCCTCGACTCTCGAAGAAATTCGCACGACCCTCAGCCAAGAGGAAATCGGCCGCGTCCGCTGGAGCGACTTGCTCGAACCGAAGATCGCGGGCATCCTCGTGTTCGGATCGTTCCTGGCCGTCGCCCAACAGTGGTGCGGGATCAACGTCATTTTCAATTACGCCCAAGAGGTTTTCACCAACGCCGGCTTCTCGATCGACGGCACGTTGTTGAGCATCGTTTTGACGGGTGTCACGAACCTGGTGTTCACGATTCCCGCCTTGTTCCTGGTGGATCGACTCGGCCGCCGTCCGCTGATGTTGATCGGTTTCGGCGGACTGGCGTGTGTCTACGTGCTGATGGGTCTGGGCTATTACCAAGGCTGGACGGGCATTCCGATGCTCGCCCTGGTCATGATCGCCATCGGCAGTTACGCTACGACGTTGGCCCCGGTCACCTGGGTGGTGCTCTCGGAAATCTTCCCCAACCGAATCCGCGGCGCAGCAATGTCGATCGCCGTCTTCTTCCTGTGGATCGGTTGCACCACGTTGACGCTTACGTTCCCGTCGCTGCTTCGCTCGCTCGACGCGCACGGAACCTTCTGGTTGTACGCGACATTCTGCACGATGACCTTTTTCATATTGTGGCGCAAACTTCCCGAAACCAAGGGAAAGTCGCTGGAACAGATCGAACACGAATTGGTCGATTGAACCGCGATTTGAAAGCCCATTCAACGACGCCGGGTTTTCGCGACCACTCACCGAAGCCCATCCCAACCGCAAGCCTACTTTCCCGACCTTACCTTCCAGCACGTGGGGGACGAGACGATGAAACAGTCTGCACCGACACACCGACGACAAAAACGATTCGTGTTTTCGTCAAACGATCGCCGTCGTGCAACAAGGTTGTTGCTGCTGTCGGCGTTGGGATTTGCCGTCGCCTTGGCGAGCGGTCGATCCCACGCCCGTTCGCCGGAACGCGTCGACCTGTCGGGCGAATGGCGAGCGGCCCTAGATCACGAGGACGTCGGTCTCGACGAAGGCTGGTTCGCCCGCGAGCTGCCGGGTGACGCTCGCGTCCACCTGCCCGGGGCGCTTCGCGAAAGCGGCATCGGCCTGCCCGTCAATCTCGACACCGAGTGGATCGGTTCCATCCGTTACTCGGAATGGGAAAAACCCCAGTACGCACCGTATCGCTCGCCCGACAACTTCAAGATGCCCTTCTGGCTTCAGCCCAACTTGCACTACGTCGGCACGGCGTGGTACCAGCGCACGATCGACATTCCCGAAACATGGTCGGGCAAACGCGTGTTGCTTTACCTGGAACGACCGCACTGGATCACGACCGTTTGGGTCGACGATCAACAAGTCGGCAAGTGCGACGCCTTGGCCGTTCCCCACGTCTTCGACCTGACCGACGCCTGCCCGCCGGGGCAACATCGCCTGACGCTGCGTATCGACAACTCGCTGCGCGAAATCAACGTCGGACGTAATTCGCACAGCGTCAGCGACCACACGCAATCGGCCTGGCACGGTATCGTCGGCGACATCGAATTGCGAGCGGTCCCGGCGGTGCGAGCGGCCAAGGTACAAATCTATCCGCAGGTCGCCTCGGGTTCGGCAAAACTCGTGTTCGAGCTGGAAAACCACACCGACCGTTCCGTACCGGCCACCGTCCAACTGACGATCACCCCCCTGCCCTGTGCGCAGCA
>CAYVVR010000253.1:0-6172 GCA_964454655.1 uncultured Planctomycetaceae bacterium
CCGGTGCCGTGCCGCTCTTCGGTGAAGTCGATCGTCACCGCAAACGTCACCGGTCGATCGCTGGCCCGTCGATTGGGAGTCGATCCGGCGTCGGAAATCTCCAGCAACACGCGATTCCGCTCGATGCGGACGATCTTCGCCTGGTGGTCCGAGACGAAACCGCGCAGCTTCTCGATGGCCAGCGAGACGGGGACGGTCGTCGACATGACTTGTCGGATGACCAGTTCGCCGTCGGGGCCTTCGCCGGTCGCGCCTCCGGCCGCGACGTGCTCGAAACCGCCGCTGCCTTGTTGGACGACCATGTTCCGGCCGCGGTCCTTGGCCATCAACAAGGCCCGGTCGGCCCGGCGGAGAACGGTTTCGGCCGTGTCGCCCGGCTGCACTTGCGTAACTCCGAAACTCGCCGTGATGCAGCGTCCGTCGAGCATCGACTGCGGCGTGCGGGCGAGGATTTGGCGGATTTGTTCGGCACGCCGGGTCGCCGTGCCGATGTCGCAATCGACGCACAACAACACGAACTCTTCACCGCCGTAGCGGGCGACCAGGTCTCCCGGCCGCGAGTGATTTCGCAGCAGCGAGGCCAAGCTCTTGATGGCCTCGTCGCCGGCCTGGTGGCCGAACGTGTCGTTGATCCGCTTGAACTTGTCGATATCGCAGATGATCAAGCTGAAAATCGCGTTTCGCTGCCGGTAGTGTTGCACCAGGTGTTCGAGCGTGCGGTCGAATTCGGCCCGGTTGGCAACCTGCGTCATCGGGTCTTTGGTGACGCGGTCTTTGAGTGTTTCGAGGTTTTGCTCCATCGAGATTTCGGAGCTGGCATCGTGGACGATCATGGCCGCCCCGAGCACGGTGTTGTCTTCGCGACGGATGGGAAGTACCTGCGCATTCACCGGCGTTTCGTGTCCGTGACGACCACGGAGGGTCAGGCGGCGGTACATCCGCATGCCGCATTGCAGGGCCGTGGCCACGGGACAGTTGTCGGGCTCGATCGGGTTTCCTTGTTCGTTTCTCAAGCCGAGGATCCCGGGCTCCCAAAAGCGTTGGCACACGCTTTCGGCGGCGACTCCGGTCATGCTTTCCATGCCGTGGTTCCAATAGCGGATGCGTCGCTCTCGATCGACGAACAAGACACCGTCGCTCATCGAATCGAGCACGGCGCGGCGGAAGACGTCGTCGATCTGGTTCTCGCCGTTGACGTGCAGCGGCGTCCAGGCCCAAAAACCGTCGGCGACGGCGGGATCGAGCTCGTGGAGCCAGCGCTTGGCGACCTTGGCGCGGACGGTGCTTCCCGCCTTGCCGTAAAACAAGGCGAACGCCTCGACCAGCTCGGGATCGAATTGCGTTCCGGCGTTGCCGAACAATTCGGCGGTCGCCTGCTCGATGCTCATCGCGGGCCGGTACACCTGGTCGGTGGTCATCGAATCGAAGGCTTCGACGATTGCCGTCATCCGCGACGGTAGGGGAATCTTCCGGTGCGACAGCCGATAGCCGCTGCGCGAGCCGTCGAACCAGGCGGGCACATGCTCGATCGCCAGCAACAGGTCGTGGTCTCGTGTGGTTCCTCGCAAGATTTCCGCCGAAGCGTGCCGGGCTTGATCGACGTAGACGAATTCGTCGGGCGTAAGCGGACCGGGCTTCATCAGGATGTGGTCCGACAACCCGATCATGCCCAAGTCGTGCAGTAAAGCGGTGATTTCGGTAATCTCGCGCAACCGCGGTTCCAGGCCCATTTCGTCCGCCCAGGCCGAGGTCGTCAACGCCACGCGCAAGCTGTGCGCCGCGACCGAGGCGTGCCGCAAACGCAACGTCTGAAACAGCGCCGCGGCCGTTCCCAGTCGGACGATCGCCAATTGGGCGGCCTCGTCGCTTTCGATCGATACCGGCGCCTGCGCTTCGGCCTCGGAATAGACGGCCGATTCTTGTTCGACCAAGGCGCTCAACCGAGAAATCCATTCTTCGGCGGTCACCCCCGGTGCGGGCGCCGGATCGCGGTCGGCGGCGCGTTCCTCCGCGGCTTCGGGGGTGGCCGGAGTCGTTTCCGTCGGTAAGTCGTTCGGTGCGAGCCGTTCTCGTTCGTGCGTCATAGAACCTTTCCGTGTGGCTGCTTGAGCGACATCCTACCGCCGGGGGCAGAGCGGTGATGGCGACGATGTGATTCCGAGAAGGCACAATTCTGCCCCACTATGGGAAGATTAGGTTATGTAGGCAGGCTGTGAGAAACGCGAAGTGCACCCAAACGGGGGATCCCGCGGCCGTTTCCGGCGTTTCGCTTGCCGAATCGGCGCAATCGGCAAATTTGTCGGCTACCGCGATAGATGCTGTGCTCGGCAGCGACAGGGCGTGGAGGCGGTTGCGTGTATGTCTGGGGAGATTAGGGAACGCGAGTCCCCCTCGGTCGTCCGGTCTCAATCGGTCTAGAGGCTTCAGCCGATAAAGACGGTGAGATCGTGTGTCTCGTTGCGTGCGGTACGACCTGGTCCCCTTTCTGGTGGGGGCTGGGCGTAGTGGCGCGCCTGATCGGGGTGGAATGAAAACTGTTTCGAGCACCCTGGAGGTGCCGTATGCTGGTGTTCTTGGCCGATCTTCACTTGACCGACGGAACCGTGCGCGACTCGTTGGCGGTCGACGCCGTCGATTGGCTGGCGCGCCAACTGTCGGCGGCGGCCGAGGAGGCTTCGTACCGACGCGACGGTTCGTATCGCCCGATCGACCGGCTCGACCTGGTGCTTTTAGGCGACGTGCTCGATTTTCTGGCGACCGACCGTTGGACGGCTCGGTCGAGTGTGCGGCCTTGGTTGCCGCCCGACAGCCCCGGGTTGTTCGCGCAGCTTTCCCGCATTGCCGAGGCGATCCTCAGGCACAACGAACCGATCGTCGATTTCTTCGCGCAGTTGCGCCGGCAGGGCGTGGGTGTGCCGCCGCTGTTGCGCACGCGATCGCCCAACGACGCCGAGTGCGATTACGTTCCGGTAATCGTCCATTACGTGGTGGGCGAGCGGGATTGGTTTCTGCATCTGCCCGGTGCCGCGTACGATCGGCTGCGCGAGATGGTCGGCTCGGCGTTCGGCGTGGCGCAGCCGTTCGAGGCGCCTTTTCCGCACGAGATGATCGAAGATGCGATCTTGCTCGACGCCCTGCGGCGGCACAAAGTCGCGGCCCGGCACGGCGACGCCTTCGATCCGTTTTGTTATGCCGGCGACCGCGATTCGGCGTCGATCTTCGACGTGTTCGTGGTGGAATTGCTCGTGCGGTTCCAAGCGTCGTTGCAGCGCGAACTGGGCGATTTCTTGGACGAATCGCTGACGGCGCGCATTCGACGGATTCATCACGTGTATCCGGCCGTCGCGGCTCCGGCGTGGCTCGACGGTATTTTGCAAGCGGCGTGTTTACCCCCGCGATTGCAGCGGGCGATCGAGTCGGTATGGGACAGTTGTTGCGACGAGTTCCTCCGGCACGAACGGGTCGCGGCTTGGCTCGATGAAGGCGACCGCGGAACGCGTCGGCGACTGATGCGACTGTTGCGGTTTTCGAGTCGTCCCGCCCGCGATTGGTGGAAGAAGTTGATCGCTTGGCACCGACGGTTACGAGGTGCCGAGAGTGATTCGTTCGTCGTTCACGCGTTGGCGGAGCAAGACTTCCGAAACCGGCGGGCGAAGCACATCGTGTACGCTCATCGCCGCGAGAACGAAATCGTTCCGTTGGAGGCCAGCTTCGCCGACGGCTACGTGCTCGACCAGGTGTTTTACCAGACGGCGGGGTGGGCGACGGTCGAAAGCTCGGCGCGTCTTGCTCGCGCCCATGCCGAACCGGTCGCCTTCGACGTGCGCCAATTGCCGGTCTTCTTCCAAGGCGACGAGGCCTCGGGACGTCCGTTCGTCGTATCGACCGCCGTATTGGGGCGGCGTCGTGGAATGGTCCGCCGTGAACCGGCTGTCGCGAAACGCACGATGCAATCGGCCGACCGGCAGGGATCGGCTGCCGTTCACGGTGCCGAAGCTGTGCCCCAGCCGCACTTTTCGACGGCCGCCGAACGCCGCGAAACTTCTCCCGATGCAGATCCTTCGGTCGAGCATCCGGCGTCGCAAACGAACGAGGCGACCGAGTGATACTCGATCGCCTCGCGGCCGCTTTCCCGTTTTCGTTTTAGCGTCGGTCGCCCGGTTTCCTGCGGGCGACAGGGGTGACGTATTTATCCGTTGCGACGACGCCGGTAGAAGAACAGCCCCAAGCCGCCGGTTCCAAGCAAGCCGAGCAACCCGGCCCAGGTCGTCGGTTCGGGAACGACGGCCCCTCCGGTGGTCGTGATGGCGTCGAAAAGGGCGAAAGAACTGTACTCTTTGTTGGCATTGGGATTGAGTGCACCATCTTCAATGCCGATGGCAAACCAGTACGTGCCCGTGGTTGGAATCGTGAAGCTCCAGTCTCGCCAACCGAAGTCGGCGTTCGAATTGATGGCAACCGGCGTCCCGTCATTGCTAACTTCCATGAAGTCGTAACGTGACAACTTGTATTCGTAAATCGGACTTGCGAGCGTGTCGTCGGCAACCGAGGCGATTCGAACGAATGCCGTATCGTTGTCGAGTTCGGGGGCCCACGAGTCGCCCCAAAGACCGTCGAACGAGATCTTGCCGGAGATGGTCGTGCCAGCAGCTAGTGTGACTTGTTGGTAGAACAACGAGTACTTTCCTTGAAGCGACAAAGAATTAGCGTTCGGCGATTGAAGTGCCAACAAGTAAGAACCTTCTGCCAGCAATGTACCGCCCCAATAATAACGATCACGGTTCCCTTCTAGCTTGAAAACGGTATTAGGGGGAACGGTTACATTCCAGTCGGCGTCGTACACGCCGCCCGCCCAGTTGCGGTACTCTTCTTCGTTGCCGCCGGGGGGAACGTAGCTTCCGGGGCCGCTGATGTCATACTTGAATCCGCCGTTGTGGATACTTGAGTATGTGGGGTATGGGTTGCCGAAGGCGTCCTCCCAAACCAACCCGCCATGGGCTGTGGTCGAAACCAACAACGCCGACGCGCCGAAGACCAACACGAAAATGCTTGTGTGTCGCACGGTTGCGGTCCTCAAACTACCAACGTGAATTGCAAAAGACGAGAAGCCTGTTCCTTGCCGAGCCGCCGAACCGTTTCGATTCGGCGTGATCGTGTGGGGCATGAACGGATCCCCCATTCATGCCGTGACTCTTATTGAATCAGCGTCGGCACGCCCCCTGCAAGCGAATAACCCAGAAAAAATGCACAAAATTGGCGATTTGGCCAAAAATTTGAGCAGAGAAGTTTGACGGTAGTGGATAGGAGGGGGTGTTTGGGCTAACTCGATATAGGGGTTTCTTGCCACCAAGCCAATGTGCGGGCGACCGTCTCCTCCAGCGGAGTGGTCGGCGACCAGCCGAGAGCTCGTAGTTTACGCACGTCGGCGATGGGGTCGACCTTCTTGCCGGGCTGCGTTTCGCGGACGCCGCGCGTCGGGTCGGCCATTCGGCGAAGGAGTTCGAACACCTCGCCGCTGGTGCGGGCGACGCCCGAACCGACGTTGTACGCCTCGCCCGATTCGCCTCGTTCGATCAGCACCCGGTACGCCCGCACCACGTCGCGCACGTCGCTGATGTCGATCACCGCCTCGAGCGTGCGGACTTCGACGGGATCGATCCCCAAGACGAACTGCCGCGTCCATTCGGGCAACATCATGCGAGGCGACTGCCGGGGACCGGTGTGCGGAAAGGCCCTGGCGATCACGGCGTCGAGCCCGCGGGCCGACGCCTCCAAGACGATTTGCTCGGCCGCCAGCTTGGTCCGGCCGTATCCGCGGCGAGGGCGAAGCGGCGTCGATTCGCACGTCACGGGATCGTCGGGCGGCGGCGAGGGATACACGTAGCTGCTGCTTGCGAGCAGGAAACGGCCGTCGAAGCCGATCGATTCAAGCAGCGACACGAGACGGCGCGTGCCTTCGACGTTGACCGCGACGGCCTGCCGGGTCGGCTGATCCGTTCCGCATTCCGAAGGAATGCTGATCGCGGCCAGATGGTAAACGGCCTGCGGTGCGAAGCGGGCGATCGCGTCGACCGTTTCGCGGGGGCACGATTCGTCACCGAGATCCCAAGCGACGACGGGCACACCGTGCAACGACGGCGGTAACGGGCGGTTGTTTGCGCGAACCAAACCC
>CAYVVR010000254.1:0-6167 GCA_964454655.1 uncultured Planctomycetaceae bacterium
GAGTATGCCCTCCAGCGGTGTCGTATTGACACAGGCGAATCATGGGCTGGTAATGATCGGCGATTCCAGCCGTTCCGATCCGCATCTGACCGTCGAATGGTGCACGCGGTACGGTGAGCCGGTTGCTTCTCGGCCTCGTCGCGGTACCCGCTGGGTCGACGGGTTCGTGTTGTACACGGCCTATTACCACTGGTGGGGCCCCAATTCGCCCGTGCCCGATTGTGCCAAGTGGGCTCCCTTGCGATCGTTGTGGCAGTCGGCGCGCAGTTATCACCCCGGCGGCGTGAACGTACTGTTCGCCGACGGTTCCGTTCATTTTGTGCGCGAAACCGTGGATCTCGATTCGTGGCGGGCGTTGGGCTCGATTCGCGGAGGTGAGGTCGTTCAAGGTTTGTAGTCGTGTGCTCTGAAGTAGGGCTTGTTTTTCCACACGAAGAAAGGTTGGTTCCATGGTTGCATCGATTGATCGACAAGCTGTGATTCGACGTTGGGGCATCTTGCCGCTTCTCGTTGTTCTGGTGTTTTGGCAATGGCAGGCGGGGACGTGCACGGCGCATCCGCACCACGAACACACGGCGACGCAAAGCCTTTATTATCTGGTGGGTGTGGGGCCCGGAGATCCGGACTTGATCACGCTGCGGGCTTTGCGGGTGATCGAACGCGCCGACGTCGTTTTCGTTTCTCCCGGGGTGAAAGAACGCTTTGCGGAACAACTGGAGGGCAAGAAAGTCGTCGAAGGCTTTTGGCGTTTGTTTCCCTACTACGGTCGACAACGCGACGAGGTCCCCGCCGATGAAAGAGAGGCCTTCGATGCGATCTCGGCGAAACGCAACACGTTCATCAAGCTGGTGCGCGAAGCGACGGCCGAAGGCAAGGTCGTGGCGGTGTTGGATAGCGGTGATCCCTTGATTTACGGGCCGTGGGCCTGGTCGCTGCGCGAGTTTGCCGATTTGCATCCGGTCGTGATTCCAGGCGTCAGTTGTTTCAACGCGGCGAATGCCGCCTTGGCGTGTCCCATTCAAGACGGCACGGAAACCAAGTCGATCATTCTGACCGCCGACGATTGGCCCGGAAAGAAAGACACCATCGACAAGCTTGCGAAGCTGAATACGACGATGGTGTTGTTCACCATGCGAGCCGATTTCGACACGTTCATCGACAAGCTTTTGCAAAGCAGGCCTCCGGAAACGCCGGTGGCCATCGTCGAATACGCCGGATTCGCCGATCGTGAGGCCGTGATCGTGGGGACGTTGGGGACGATCCGGCAGAAAGTTTCCAAAGAGAAACTGCCATTTGAATATCTGATTTACGTCGGCGATTTCTTGCGGTTGCGTGCCCCGGCCGAAACCGACCAGCTCGGCAACGGCCGTTGACGGATCGGGCATTTCCGGAAACAGGACGCGTTTCTGCAAAGACGAAGAAGGGGCGAGCCGTCGCGCTGGAAATCTCTTTTCGCTTGAATTATCGTGGCAGGCAACGTGCCGGGGGTTGTGTGTCTCGGCCTCGCCCCGTCGTCTTTCCCGCCCTTTCCGGAACGAGGTGCCCGATGCCGCGTTGCCTGCTCGCTTACGTTTGTGTCGTGACGGTTTGGTGGTCGGCTGCGACCGTCGGAACAGCGGCTTCTTACGTGTGGCTCGAAGGCGAAAAGCCCGGCGAAGCGCAAGGCGAGCCGAATCTTTCGGGCTGGGGGAACGCCGATTTTCTTTCGCAGGGAGCGTGGCTGTCGTACAGCATTCCCGACAAAGAGATCGAAGCCAAGGTGCCCGAATCGGGATTGGTGATTCGCTATCCGTTCGAGATCGACCAAGCCGGGAACTACGAGGTTTGGCTTCGGATCGGCTTCGAGTTCGTGCGATCGGACTTCGAATGGCGGATCGACGGGGGCGAGCCGCACACGGTTACGCCCGACGACTTGACGACCGATCTCATGGAGATCGCCACCTGGTGCGAAGTCGCCTGGCTGCATGCCGGGAAGGTCGATCTTTCGCCCGGAAAGCACGTTCTCGAGATTCGGCTTCCGCGTCGAAAAGACGACAAAGGGAAATGGAAGCGAATCTTGTTCGCCTTCGATGCCGCGTGTTTGAGTCGTGCGCCGTTTCATCCGAACGGAAAGTACCGGCCCGATGAAGACTGGCGAACCGATCGCGACCGAGCGGCGGCGGAACACGTCTTTCGCTTGCCGACGCCGAAAGCCGCCGCAGAACGCGTCGAATTGCCGCTGGCCGGCGATTGGGAGATTTGTCGCGACGACGAACAGTATCCGAAAGACGTCGACAAGCCGATTCCGCGTCTTCCGCAAACGACCTACTTTACGGCCATCCGGGTGCCGGGCGACAAGAACACCTTGCGGCCCGATCTGGTGTTCGCCCATCGGTTGTGGTATCGCACGCGCGTCGAGATTCCCGCAGAATACGCGGGCCGTTCGTTCTTCCTCGTGTTTCCGCAAAACAACCTGAACACGACCGTGTACGTGAACGGTCGGTTGTGCGGCTTCGATAAGAACCCGTTCGCCCGCGTGCAGATCGACATTACACCCGCGGTAAAATCGGGAATCAACGAAGTATGGGTAGGCATTCGCGACGCGTGGTACGCCTATTCGACGAACCCGAACGATCCCATGAAGCTGCGTCGGGGGTTCAATCGGCCGATCAAGTTTTTCAGCGAGGGGTTCCAGGATTTGGCCTACCCGATCTGGAATCATCCGCAGTCGGGCATCCTCGTGACGCCCAAGTTGGTGGCGGCCGGGCCGGTGTATGCCGAGGATGTCTTCTGCAAGCCCTCGGTTTCGAAGAAGTCGCTGGGCCTGGAGGTGACGCTGAAGAATCCGGCGAATTCGCCCGTCTCGGGGAAATTGCTTTGCGAGGTGGTCGACGACGACGGTTCCGTCGCCAAGCGGTTCGCGCCGATCGATTTCGCATTGCCCGCGCGAACGAGCAAGACGCTCGATTTCGCCGAAACGTGGGAAAATCCGAAGCTGTGGTGGCCCGACGATCCGCACTTGTACCGCCTGCGGACGACCGTATTGGTGAACGATTCGCCGGCGGACGTCTCCGAGACGACCTTCGGCTTTCGCGAATGGTCGTGGCAGGGGAAAGATTTCAAACTCAACGGGATCGTGTGGCACGGATGGGCCGATTGCTTTCGGGCCTCGTCGCCTGAAGAGTGGATCGCCTTCTACCGGCAGACGAATCAACGGATGATGCGATTCTGGGGGACGTCGTGGCAAGGGATGGCGCCGGAAGAAGCCCTCGCGTTCTTCGACAAGCACGGCGTGGTCGTGCGACGCAGCGGAATGTTGGACGGCGAGCGTATCGGGTACAACGCCGTCGAACACGATCCCGATCTGGTCGCGTTGTACGACAGCCCCATCAAGATGCAGTTGATGAAGAACTGGAAGGACCAGTTGTTGGCCCAAATCCGCGGTGAGCGAAACCATCCGTCGGTGATGATCTGGTCGATCGAAAACGAATGGTTGTACATCAACTGCATCAACCTGCACCGCAAGTACATGGACTTGTTCGAAGAGGCCGTGTACGAGGTGGCCGAAGCCGCGATGGCGGTCGACCCCACGCGACCGGTGATGACCGACGGCGGCGGGGCGGGCGCGGCGCAGAAAATGCCTGTCCACGGTGATCATTACGTGTTTAAAGGATACACGGCCTATCCCGATTTGGCCTACGAGGCAAATCCGACCGCCGGAGGCCGCGAACGATGGGTGTGGGATCAAAAACGTCCGCGGTTCATCGGCGAAGACTTCTTCGCCAACGGCATCAACCCCTTCGATTATTCCTACTTCGGCGGCGAGGAGACCTTCCAGGGTAAGGCACAAAGCCGCCGCGCGGCAGGGATCATCTTCCGCATGCTGACCGAGGGCTATCGCTGGGCCGGATACGGCGCGTGGCACTTCTGGATGAGTCAACACGAGGCCGAAAACCAGTACAACTCGAATGCGCCGCGGGCGGTGTTTTGTCGCCAGTGGGATTGGACGTTCGGCGCTGGGCAAACCGTCCGACGTACCTTTCGGATCTTCAACGATACGCGATTCGACGACCCGATTCGGTTCGCCTGCGAGCTGACGATCGACGGTAAGACCATCGCCAAAGGCGAACGCGAGTACCGCGTGCCGCCCGGGGCGAGCGAGACGGTCGAACTGGCCTTCCGGATGCCCGAAACGAGCTCGCGCGTGGAAGGAACGCTCGAGCTCGTGTTGACCGTGGACGGCGAAGAGGTCTTTCGCGACGAGAAGGCCGTTTCGGTGCTGCCCGACGCGGCGAAGACCCATCCGCAATGGCCGGGCGATTTCGAACAACAAGACTTGCTCGTGTACGATCCGCATGGAAGTGTTGCGGCCTTCCTGGACGAGGCGGGCATTGCGTACACAAAACTCGAAGATCTCGACTCGCTGCCCGATTCGGGCAAGCTGTTGGTTGTCGGAAAAGACGCAATCGACGCAACGTCGGCCGATTCGACTCGCTTTCTGGCGTGGGCATCGACCGGCAGGGCGGTCGTGGTGTTGGAACAACGAGAGCCGCTTCGCTACCAGGCCTTACCCGCCGATATGACGCCGGACGACAACGAAGGTCGAACGGCCTTCATCGAAGACACGTCGCATCCGATCTTCCGTGGTTTGGCTCAAAAAGACTTCTTCACGTGGGCGGGCGATCACGTCGTCTATCGTAAGGCGTACACGAAGCCTACCCGCGGGGCGAAGTCGCTCGTCCAGTGTGATCTGCGACTTGCCCGCACGGCGTTGGCCGAAGTGCCCTGCGGCCGCGGCGTGATGCTGTTGTCGCAACTGGTGATCGGCGAGAAGCTGGATCGCTCGGCCGTCGCCCGGTGGTTGCTGGTCAACCTGATGAGTTACGGGGCGACCTATCGGTTGGAATATCATCCCGTTCTCGCCTGCACGCGGGGAATGGATCCGCTGCTTCGCCGCGAGCTGGATGCGATCAAGGTCAAGTATGAGCCGGTCGACGATCCGACGGCGGCATTGGCCGGAAAGGGCCCGCGAATCGCGATCATTCCCGCGACGCCTGAGAACTTGCAGGCGTTGGTCGCCGCCGAAGATACGCTGGCCGACTTCTACGCCGACGGCGGCTACTTGTTCCTGCACGGCCTGACGCCGGAGGGACTCGACGCCTACAACCGGCTGACCGGCGTCGATCATTTGATCCGGCCGTTTTGGCGCGAGCGGGTGACGATGGCGATGCCCCGGCATCCGTTGTGTGCCGGGCTGACCTTGGCCGACGTGGTCATGCGGTCCGGCGAACGGATCTTCGGTTGGACGCGCGACGAGTACGTGGCCGACAACGTCTTTTCGTACGTGGTCGACGTCGACGACGTTCTCTCGTTTGCCCGCTTTGCGAACGATTTCGAGCGGAACATGGTCAACGGCATGGTTTCGGCCGACGCCTGGAAGTACATCGTGAACGTGCCCGTCCCCGAGGACGGCGGGCCGGTCGAGTTCGAAATGGAACTGCCCGAGCCGCGAACGATCGACCGAATCGAATGGATCGGCAACACGTTTTACTATCCGGTGACGAAGGCGGCCTTGGTCTTCGACGGCGACGAACAAAACGCGTTCGTGTTCGAGACCGAACCGAACAACGAGCCGCAAGAATTCGTCGTCGATCCGCCGCGGACGGGAAAGCACGTGTTGTTGCGTCTTTTGGAGTGGGAGATCGTGCCCGACAAGCGTGCGGTGACGGGCTTGGACAACATCAAGCTGTTCGCGACACGCGACGACGATTTCCGCCGTCGGGTGCGTCCTATGTTGAACGTGGGCGGATTGGTCGAATACAAGCAGGGTTCCGGCGGAATCGTGCTGTGTAACGTGAAGTTCGAGCAAAGCGAGCCGGTGCCCGAAAACGCCGACAAGAAGCGGAAGATTCTCGCGACCTTGTTGCGCAATCTGAAAGCGCCGTTCGCCGAGGGAAGAACCGTCATCGCCGGGGCGCCCATGCGGTACGAACCGATCGACATCGCCGAGTATTGCAACCAGTATCGCAACGAGCAAGGATGGTTCGGCGACAAGCGATACACGTTCGCCGATCTGCCGGTGGGCGATCAACGGTTCGCCGGGGTTCCGTTCCGCATTTACGATTTCCCGACCTCGCCGGTTCCCACCTGCATCATGTTGGGAGGAAAGGGCGTGCCCGGGAATTTGC
>CAYVVR010000255.1:0-6128 GCA_964454655.1 uncultured Planctomycetaceae bacterium
CCCTTCGACGATGGCCGTCTTGCCCACACCGGCCTCGCCCAGCAGCACCGGGTTGTTCTTCGTGCGGCGGCAGAGGATCTGCATCGTCCGCTCGATTTCTTTTTCACGCCCGATGACGGGATCGAGTTTGCCTTGGCGGGCCAGCTCGGTCAGGTCGCGTCCGAAGCTGTCGAGGGCCGGTGTTCGGGACCGGCCGCCACGGGTTTCGCCGCTCGATTCGTCGTCGTCGGAACCGGTGCGCCCCGAGCGCTCGGGATCGTCGCCGCTGTCGCTGCCGTGGCCCAACAGGTTGAGGACCTCTTCCCGAACTTCTTCCAGCTTCAAGCCCAAATTCATCAAGACTTGAGCCGCCACGCCTTCTTGTTCGCGCAACAAGCCGAGCAGCAAGTGCTCGGTGCCCACGTAGTTGTGGCTGAGCGTGCGGGCTTCTTCGGTGGCGTATTCGAGGACCTTGCGGGCGCGCGGGGTCAGCGGCAGCCGCCCCATGGTCACCATGTCGGGACCGCTTTGGACCAGCTTTTCGACCTCGAGCCGAATCTTGCGCAGATCGACATCCAGATTGCGGAGGACGTTTGCAGCGACACCACTCCCCTCTTTGATCAGCCCCAGCAAAATGTGCTCGGTGCCGACGTATTCGTGGTTGAATCGCTGGGCCTCTTGGTTGGCCAGCTGCATGACCTTCCGCGCACGGTCGGTGAAACGTTCAAACATGGGATCCGAAAACTCCTTCACAAGCTTCTGCTTTTGTTCGCAATGGAAAACGGGCGAACGAAGCGGGGTGAATCGCGCGATTCACCGCTCGCCGACACCCGATTGCGGGTCACGAAATCCCTGGGAATCCCCCAAGGTGAGGGGAGGCTTGCATCGTCGATCAACTCCCAATGCGGCGGATGCCTCCCAAATGTACTACGTAATTTGTTGCCCGTCCGGGCATCTCTGTTGTTATTTTTTGGACAATATCATCTGTTCTAATTACGGTTTCCGCGGCGGGAGGGTTCACCGTCCCTCGTCGCTCGGTTCGATCGCCCGCCGGAGAGGGCTTTGCAATTCTCAGCGGGTCTATGGGCATTCTACGTGGCGGAACGGGTTTTGACGACCGGGATTTTTCTTCTTCGCAACCTGAGTAGTCGGAAAACTCGATTTCTTTGGCGTGATCTGCGTGGCCTGCCCGGCCGCGTGTTAAGATGGGCTGTTTGCGCGGTTTTCTTAGGCGGCCGCAGGCGAGCAATCCGAATCGGACGGCTCCGGGGCCTCGGATTCGGGATCGTCCTCGGCACCGTCGGAATCGGGCGATTCCGTCTCGGCTCGGGCGACGAGCATTTGTTCTCGCTCGATTTCCAGGGACCAGGCGGCTGCCGTTTCCAGGCGGCTCAGGCGAGCCAAGAGTCGTCCCGCTTCGGCTAGGCGTCCGCGACGACGCCAAAGTGTCGCCAACAGCAAGGCTGCTTCGACATCGCGTCGATTGCGGCGTAAGAGTTGAGCGAGGATGCGTTCGGCCTCGAACCAGTTTCCTTTCAAATAAGCCTCTTGGGCTTTCGGGAACAGGTCCGTATCGGGATCGACCGACTGCTTGGCGTTTTCGCGGTGATTCCACCATGCCGTCCACAGCAGCATGAGCCCCCAGCTCGCCCCGAGGGCGAACCATAGGCCGGTGCGGACACGAGGGGCAAGCAACTCGGGCCAAAGGATCGTGGCCGCCAAGGCCAAGTTGAAGGCCGCTCCGAAGACGAGCGCAACAACCGCCCCCCACCAACAGGTGGATCGGACGAGGGGCCATAGGCCCGGCCAAAGATAACACCAGCGAGCAATCCGGCTCATCGAGGCGGTCTCCGTGCGCGCAGCCGTCCTCCACGGTTGACGGCATCGGGCATTCTAGTGAGCCCCCGATTTTGCATCAAGGCGAACGTGTCGCTGCGAAATGGCGATTGGATCCAATCGGGCAGAAACACATGGGATTCGGCAGACACGGAGAACGGCACGGGGCTTCTTCGCCTTGTCGGGTGTGCCGAAGCGAAAAGGCCGAAGTCGTGCGACGGACTTCGGCCTTCGGAGGATCGATCTCAAATCGTCGCCGCGGGGCGATCAGGCGTCTTTGATTTGGCAGTCGGGCAAGGCTTCTTTGAGCTTGGCGACGCCTTCTTCACTGATCCCCGCATTGACCACCGAAAGCGACTTGAGCGATTTCATCTTGGCCAACACGTCGACCGACGCGTCGGTTATGCCCGAGACGTTGTTCAAGTTGAGTGTCTCGAGCTTGGGCAGCGAGGCGATCGAGGCGAGACCTTGGTCGGTGATCGGTGTTCCGTCGAGATTCAATTCGCGGAGCTCAGTCAGGCTCGCCAGATGTTTCAAGCCTTCGTCGCTGATTTGCGTATTCCACAGGTTCAGTATTTTCAGTTTCGTGAAGGCGGCAATCGATTCCAATGCGTCATCACCGGCCATCGTTTCGGCCAGATCGAGTTCCTCGAGGTTCTTCAAGGCCGAAAGGTCGGCCAGGCAGGAACCGTCGATGTACAAGCCGCGAATGAGCAGCCGACGGATCTTCGTGCAGCCCGCGAGTTCTTTGAGTCCTGCGTCGGTGACGCCGTAGGCCCGCATCAGGTCGAGGATTTCCAAGTCGGGCAAGCTTGCGATGAATTTCATCCCAGCGTCGGAGATGCCGGTGTCTTCCAACGACAAGTCTTTGATCTTGGTGAGTTTGGCGATGTGTTCCAATCCGACATCGGTGAGCGAGGCTTGGCTTCGGAGCTTGAGTGCCCGCAACTCGGTGAGCGAGGCTAGCTTCTCCATGCCCGTGTCGGTCAATAACATGCAACCGCGCAGGTCGAGGACCTTGAGTTTCTTGAGCTGGGCCACGTGGTCCATGGCTGCGTCGGTGAAATTGTTGTACAAGAGGGCGAGTTGTTCCAAATCGGGTAGTTCGGCCAGGAAGGCCAGCCCGGCGTCGGTCAGGTTCGTGCTTCGCCGCAGGTTCAGGGACCGCAATGTCTTGATCTGGCCCAAGGGTGGCGTTCCGTCATTGGTGATGCTCGTGTTTTCGAGAACCAAGTCGCGCAATTTGGGGAACTTGGTTAAGTGAGGGATGCCGGCGTCGGTGATGTCGGCACCGTAGAGAACGAGTTTCGTGACGTCGGTCAGGCACGTGAAGGTTTCGAGGTCGGCGTCGGAGGTTTGTCGGTTGTACAGGTCGACGGCGACGACTCGCCCCTGCTCGTCGTAGGTTACCGTGCCGCGGAGCTCTTCGATTCGTGCGACGGCGGCCTTCTGTTCCTCGGTCAATTCGACCGGTTCGGGTTTTTCGGCGGCGGGTTTTTCGGTTTCGCCGGAGGGTTTTTGTTGAGGGGTCGGGCATCCGACGATCAACGCCGTCAGGACCAACAACGCGGTTGAGAACCACATCTTTCGCATGAATCGTTCTCCTTCCCAAGAAGCCGAAACGCACATGTATTCGGAAGTATTCACCGGCCTTGACGCTTTGCGAGCGCACAAGAGCCTCGCGGGAGTGGGGTTTCTCGGCGGTCGTTTTCCCGCTTCCTAAGGTGGGACACATTCGATGACGACCGCAGCAATCACGATGTTGCCGGTGCCGACGACTTCATCGGATCACGCCGACAGGATACGACCCCATCGCATCCGCGCCTACAGGCACACCGAACACCCGGCCGCCGACAAACCGCTGCATGCGTTGCCGCGATCGACGGGGCAACCGATTGTATCGAATCGGGGCCGCGAACGTCGACCGTTCCTAGCGTACTCGATCGAACAGCCGATCGCAAAGGGGCGACCGGCGGCGATGAAAACCGAGCGCGAAAGAGGACCGCCCCGATGGGACGGCCATCGTGCGTTTGCACACGCCTCGTCGGCTCGCACTGCGGGGCGAGCGTTTCCATCTCACGACGATGCGGCGACGCCCACTCACATTTCATACTGCCGACTCGCCGCCGCGGGTGAGCAGCAAGACGAGGAAGAACGGCCCGCCCAGCATGGCGGTGATCACGCCGACCGGCAGTTCCGTGGGCGCGACGACCGTGCGTGCGACGGTGTCGCATACGACCAAGAACGTGCCGCCTGCGATCATCGCACCGGGAAGCAGACGCCGATGATCGGGGCCCAGGACGAGTCGGCACACATGCGGCACGATCAGGCCGACGAAACCGATCGGCCCGCAGATCGCCACCACGCCCGCAACCATCAGGCTGACGGCCGTGAAGACGAGAATCTTGATCCGATCGACGGCCACGCCGCGTGCGGCGGCCAGTTCTTCGCCGGTGATCAGCAGGTTCAGTTCGCGTGGGAGGACCGCAAGGCATACCAAACAGGGGACCGCCAAGATGAGCACGCTTTTCAGGTCGGTGAAGCCGACGACGCCTTCCAGGCCGCCGAGCATCCAGCGAAACATGCGGTAGGTTCGCGACGGGTCGGCGAGGTATTGCAGCACGACGACCGCGCTGGAATAGAAGAAGTTGAGCGCCACTCCCGCCAGCAACAGCGTAGCCGTCGAGAATCCTTCGCGAATCCGCGTGAGGCCGTAGACGAGTCCGATCGTCGCCACGGCGCCCAAAAAAGCGCACACGGCCCCGCCGGAAAGCCAGCCCAGGGTGAACGACCATCCGGCGAAGATGGCGATCGCCGCACCCAGGGAAGCGCCTCCGGCGATCCCCAAGGTAAACGGCGTGGCCAGCGGATTGCGAAACATCGCTTGAAAGGCGACACCTCCGGCGGCCAACACGACGCCGACGACGAACCCCGTCCAGACGCGAGGAATCCGCAGCTCCCACAGAATCCGGGAAGCGGTTCCCTCGTCGTGCCACAGCGCACGCAACGGTACGTCGTGCATGCCGACCAACGGGGCGCCCGCCAGCACGGCGAGGGCGACAGGCACCGACAAGACGAGGATCCAATCGGCACGCTTCATGGGCGACCTCCCGGCTGCGGCGGCACGACCAGCGGCAGCTTGGCGGTGGGGTGAGCGACCAAGGGAAGCGGTGTGTCGTAGATCGCCTGAAGTCGCTCCGGCTCCATCAACCGTTCGGGAGGCCCGTCGAAGACGACGCTACCTTCGCGCATGGCGATGATGCGTTCGCCCGCCAGCACGGCCCCGTTCAAATCGTGCGTCACCGTGAGGACGGTAACCCCTTGTTCGCGATTGAGATGCACCAGCAACTCTTGGATTTCGTGCCGGTGCTTGTAATCGAGATAGGTCGTCGGTTCGTCCAGCAGCAAAAGGGGAGCTTGTTGCGCCACGGCTGCGGCGACGAACACCTTGCGACGTTCACCGCCGCTGAGCGTGTCGAGTCGGCGATACCGCAAATGTTCGACGGCGGTCGTTCGCAGGGCGTCGTCCACGGCCTGCCGATCTTCTCGGGTGGGCGTCTTGAACGGGCCGCCGTACGGATAGCGGGCCATGGCCACGAACGCTTCGACGGTGAAGGGGATCGACGTCGTTTCGGCCTGGGGAACGTACGCGACGCGCCGCGCCAACTGCACTTGCGACAACGACGAAAGCGAACGGCCCAAGATGCGGACGTCACCCCGCTCGAACCGCGTTCGGCGCAACAGCGTGCGTAACAAGGTCGTTTTGCCCGCCCCGTTGGGACCGATGATCGAGACGTACTCGCCTCGGCTTACGGCGAACGACACGTCGCGCAAGATCGTTGCGCGGCCGAGCGAAACGGTGAGACCTTCCACCGCAATCGCCGGCTCGTGCGCCGCTTCATCGGGATGTGTATCGGAGTGAGAATCGGGCATCGAATCGTCGTTTTGGCGTCATCGCACGGAAGAGCTCGGCGCCGACGTGGCGGCCGACGGGGTTTCGATGGGCGTTGCATCCCAATCGATCTCGGGGTGAATCCGCCGGGCCATGAATTCGAGAAGCTGGTTGAAACGCGGACCGGGGACCACCGTCACGTCGGGACCGACCAGGTACACGCGGCCGTTTCGCACCGCTTCCACTTGATCGAGACGGCGCCAGGCGGCCAGCAATGCTTCGCGCCGCTTGTTCGCTTGTTCGGTCGTGTCGTCGCTTCGCGGAGCTACCTTGCCGACCAGGTCGAAGACCACCTCGGGATTCATCTCCAAGATACCCTCGGCCGAAATGATCGGAAATCGGGCGGCCGCGCGGCACACGT
>CAYVVR010000256.1:0-6127 GCA_964454655.1 uncultured Planctomycetaceae bacterium
GAGTAGATCGTATATTTTCTTGCCCGCACACGAGCTTGAGCTCCCGCGAACCGACTACCATGCGCGGGAATCAGTGTGATTGCCCTTGGGCAGGGGGAAATCATGAGGGGAAGTATCGCATCCGCCCGCGGTTGCGTTTCATGGAAACGACTGCCGCGGCACACGGTACCGTTCGCGGAGGACGCTACCAGGCGTCCTACCGACCGGCGATCGACGTGGTTGCGATAAAACCGGGACAAGGATTGGACATGGCTCGCAGTGATTTGTGTCGGGTCGTCAAACCGATCATCCTGACCGCAGTGTGCGCCGCCGCAGCCTGTACCGTGTTGTCGACGGTGGGGCTGCTGTGGCCGGATCATGCCGCATGCACCGAGGTGTTCGTCTGCCTTTCGGGGCTGAGCGGTCTGTTGTGCGCCCTGATCGTGGGCGCGGCGATTGCGATTCGGCGCACGAAGTGCTTCGTCGACGAACAACTAGAGAAAGCGGCCGCCACTGAGCGAGAGCTGGAGAAGACCAAGGAGGAATTCAGCTTCGCGATTGCCAAGCAGGCGAAGCAGTTGCGCTCGTTCGAGCGAGTCTTCCGCTGCTTCGCAGAAACGAGTGTCGATGCGATCATCGTCGCCGACGACAACGGTCGGATCGTTTTCTGGAATCGGGGGGCCGAAGAGCTGTTCGGATATCGTTCCGAGGAAGTACTGCGAAAAGAGCCGCACTCGATTCTGGCTCCACCGGAAATACGGGATACGGCGTGCCAAGCGTTTGCCGCATTTTGCCGGCACGGCGAGGGGCCGCTGGTCGGAACGATTCGCGAGCTGACCGCCCGCACGAAAAACGGCCAGGAAGTCCCCGTCGAGGTATCCATCTCACGAATTCCTCGGGGCGAACGATTCCAGACGGTCGCGATCATTCGCGACATTTCTCATCGCAAACTCGAAGAGTTCGCCGTGCAAAGCCACATTGCCGCCCTGGAAGAACTGCAATGGACGCTCACCGATGCCCGCGATGCCGCGGTGGCGGCGGTCGAGGCCAAGTCGGCGGTGCTGGCGAACGTCGCTCATGAGTTGCGTACCCCGCTGGCGGCGATGATCGGCTACGCCGATCAGCTTTCGGAAGCCGAAGAAGTCGAAGCCGCCCGGCAATTGGCCCATTCGATTCGGCGAAACGGCGAACACTTGTTGCAGTTGCTCAACGACTTGCTTGACGTGGCAAAGGCCGATGCCGGAAAGATCCGTATCGAAATGGGCGATTGTGTCGTTTGCGAGGTAGTCGGCGACGTTGTGGCGACGTTTGCCAACAAGGCGCATGAGAAGGGCATCGAGTTGAAGTGCCGGTTCGAAACGCCGGTTCCCGAACGGATCGTCAGCGACGTGCTGCGGGTACGCCAGGTGCTGTTCAATCTCGTGTCGAACGCCGTCAAGTTCACCCCGAAAGGATCGGTGACGATCGCAACCCGCTGCGTGCACGGCGATGCCGACGGCAGCGCGCTTTTGTTCGACGTGATCGACACCGGAATCGGGATCGAACCGGACGCGTTGGAACGGATCTTCGACCCCTTCGAGCAAGCCGACGCTAAGACCGGTGCCCGCTACGGCGGCACGGGGTTGGGCTTGGCGGTCAGCCGTCGCTTGGCGGAACTGCTAGGTGGTGAGCTGTCGGCATGGAGCGAACCCGGCAAAGGCAGTACTTTCCGCCTGCGATTGCCGCTAGGAACCCTGGGCGACGTGCCTTTCCTTTCGCCCGACGAAGCCGAAGCGGCCGTCGATGAAAAGTTGAAGCTCGAGCAAGGCCGTCCGGCCGAGGAAAAATCGGAACAAGGCCCTTGCTTCAGCGGCAAGGTGTTGTTGGTTGAAGACTCGGAAGACAACCGACTGATCGTCACCCATTTGCTGCGGCGATTAGGAGCCGAGGTCGACTCGGCCGCCGACGGCCACGCAGCCTGTGAGATGGTGCGCCAAGCGGAGGCCGCGGGCGAACCATTCGACGTGGTGTTGATGGACATGGAAATGCCGCGGCTCGACGGTTGCTCGGCAACGCGCGTGTTGCGGAGCGAAGGGTATACGCTTCCGATCGTGGCGCTTACGGCCCATACCGACGAGGCCAAGCATCGCGAGGCCCTCGACGCCGGATGCGACGGTGTGTTGACCAAGCCCATTCGCCGCGAAGAGTTGGCCGAGGCGCTCTTGAAGTACGCCGCTTCGACCGGCGAAACCCCTTCTGAGCAAACGATGACGCAGACGGTACAATAGGCCTCTCGCCCGTTGTCGATGCGGGCGAAAGGCGTCTGAATCGTACCGAGTATCTTTCTGCAAGCCGATGTCCGACCTGCGCACCGCGCTGCCACGTAAGCCTGCCGGCCGTGTGCCGTTGCCGCTTTTGGTGACGGGACTTGCCGGTGTGCCCGGATACCAGGCGTTCCAGTATTTTGCGCGACGTTACCCCGGACAGGTCGTGGGAATCTACGGGACCGCCGGTGTCAAGTTGCAGTTTTCTCAGACGGTCGCCTGCGACATCGAAGATCGCAAGGGGCTGGAAACACTCTTTCGTCGATGGCAATTTGCCGCGGTGTTGGATTGTGCGGGCAACTGTGCCCTAAAGCCCTGCGAGCTGGAACCCCGCATCGCGCAAACGATCAACATCGACGGATGCCGCAACCTGTTGCGATTCGCCCGCGGGGACGTGCGCTTGGTGCGACTTTCCATCGACCTCGTGTTTTCGGGCGAAAAGGGAGAGCCGTACACCGAAGCCGATCCGCCCGACCCGGTGACCGTCTACGGCAAGACGATGGCCGAGGCCGAAAAGATCGTACTCGATACGCACCCTAGGGCGTGCATCTTGCGGATATCGCTACCCATGGGCCGCAGTCCCGGGGGGCACGCCGGCGCAATCGACTGGATCGAGTCACGCTTCGCAGCAGGACGGCCGGCGACGCTCTACTACGACGAGATCCGAACCCCCACGTATTGCGATTGCCTCAATCGTGTGTGCGAAGAGGTATTGGCCGGTTCCGTATCGGGACTGTTTCACGCGGGCGGACCGCGGGCGTTGAGCCTGTACGAAATCGCCCAGATCATCAACCGCACCGGCGGATACGATCCCGAGCTCTTGTACGGGATCCCTCGAAGGCACGCGGGGCCGATCCCGCCGCGTGCCGGCGACGTCCGGTTGGATTCGACACGGCTGGCAAAGGCGTTGGGCCGATCTCCGTTTTTGCCTTGGCCGGTAGACGATCGCTTGATTCCCACCGATCGCCGATGGCATTTTGCTGTGCACGGCGACACTTGGCGAGGGAATCCGGATGAGATCGACCGGTTGTTGTGCGTTCCCGGCCGTCGGACGGCGTGCGATCAGCCGACGTGAACCGCGCTCGGCGTCGGCAACGTGCCGAGATGGTTCAGCTCCACGATCCGGTCCATTGCAGGTTGAGTACCGGTTCGCTCAGAACCGTCCGGCTGTCGTGACCGCCGTTGGTCGAAGCGGCGACCAACGAGGCGAAACCGCGTAGTTCCGACATCACGCCGGGATAGTAGATTTGCAGACGATCGGCCAGCACGTTTATTTTGTCGTCGCCTGCGGAATCGTTGATGCGGCCGGTGTCGTTTCGGTCGCCGATCGCGTATACGTGCTCGAACAGCTTGGCGCGATTGTAGAAGCCGTTTCCGCGGAAGACGGTGTGCGTGCTCAGCACGTAGGCGGAATCGGCCCCGGCCGAACCGTAAAGGTAGGCGGTATCGTCGCCCTCGCCGGCGTACCCATGCACATAGTCGAAATACTTGGCTCGCAGGTAGAAACCATTTCCTCGCATTACGCCTTGCGTCGGGTTGGCGTTGAAGACGTCGTTTCCGGCCGAGTCGTACAGGTGGGCGACATCGACGCCGCCGCTGCCGTATCCGTGCACGTATTCGAAGTTGGCGACGGCGACCGAGTAGTTCGGGCCGGTCAATCGGCCGTAGCCGGGACGAGCCGTGAACACGTCGTTTCCGGCGGTATCGTAGATCATCGCGACGTCGACCGTTCCCGCTTGCGCGTTCGCGTAAATGCTCTCGAATTGACTGACCGTCAGATCGAATGTGTCGCCGGTGAAGGTGGTCGAACCGGGGCGGGCGGTCAGCCAGTCGTTTCCGGCGGATCCCATCAAAACCGCAGAGTCGTTGCCGCCGTTGCCGCGAACGACCACGTCGCCGAAGTTCTTCGCCCGCAGGTAGAATCCGTCGCCTCGCAGAATGGCATATTCGGGACGGAACGTGAGGCCGTCGTCGCCGTTCGAACCGTTGAGCAAGGCGATGTCGTTGCCGGTCGAATGGTATCCGTGAACGTACTCGAAATGCTTGGCTCGGTTATAGAAACCGTCCCCACGCATGATCGCGTAGTCGGGCGTGGCGTAGAAGGAATCGTTGCCGGCCGAATCGAGCAAGTGGGCGACGTCGGTCCCGCCGGCGGTTGCGTATCCGTGAGCGTAGTCGTAGTTCAACGCCCGCAAGACGTATCCCGGACCGGACAATACGACCTCACCGGGCCGAGCGGTAAAGACGTCGTTACCGGCCGAATCGTAAAGGTGAGCGACATCCAGTCCGGCACCGCCTCGAAGCGTGATGTCTTCCACGCCCGTCATGTCGACGACCGTTTGACCGGCGGCGATATACAAGTTGCCCGGGGCGGCTTTGGCCGTGTGGCCGACGTTCATCGTCACGTCGACCGAATCGGTGCCTTCACCGCCGTCGAATGTGAGATGAAACGCGCCGCCGAAATCGTTGGGCGTGTAGCGATAGTCGAAGCCGTTGACAACGAGATCGATCGTATCGCCTATGGTCAAATCGACATGGTCGTTGCCTGCGGTTCCGAACAGGACGATTCCCTGCGCGTCGGCCGAGACGAGGTTGGCGATGCGGGCGTCGACGTTGTCGCCGGAGAGTTCGAGGAAGAACGTTTGCCCTTCTTGAACGAGCCAGTCGAGCCGCTGCGTATTACCGGCCAGGTTCGAGGCGGCGATCGCGTTACCTTGCGCGTCGCGCAGAGTTGCCGTGCCGATGCTGCCGCCGGTGACGGCCACCGACAAGACACCGTCATGTGATGCTTGCAGCCGATACCACACCGAGCCGTCGCCGGTTGCACGATTCAAGGCGGTGTAATCGACCTGCCCCAGATCGACGATTTGAACGGCGGTGTCGCTGTTGTAGAAATCGATTCCGGCGACCGTTTGGCCTGCCGACAGCGTGACGGCGACACCATCGGCAGTGGCACCGGTGTCTTCCGAACCGACGGTCGCTTCATGCCGCACGACGTAGTCGCCTGCCGGTAGATTGTCGAAGGCGAACGCCCCCGTTGCGTCGGTGACGGCAAACGGTTCGTTGTCGACGAATTCCAGCGACCATCCCTCGAGCGTGCCTTGGTCCCACGAGAACGTGTCTTGGATTTCGAGCGTCCACGTGCCGTCGGCCGACTTGCCGTTGAATGCGGCCAGCGCTTCTTCGGGGCGGAACGATCCCGTGAACGGTGCAGCACCGAGGTTGATGCTGATTTCGGCTTGGTCGTCGAGAACCGTGTTGATCAGGTTGTCGCCCGATCCACCGATGCCCGAAAACAGTTGCACGCGCGTGCCGTCGGGCCCGATCAACGAAACCGTCAAGTCGGAGAGATACGTGTGGGAGACGTACAATCGCACGTTCAAATCGCGGACGGTTCCGACGCCGGAAACGTCGATCGTCGAATAGAGTGTTCCGGGATCGGGAATCGTTTGCGGCGTGTCTCTCGATTCGAAGACGGTCGTTCCGTGGTCGCGGTAGCCGTCGTTGTCGAGATCGAGATAGACGATTTCTCCCGCTTTGCCCGTCTCTCCGGCGTCGAGCTGCCCGTTGCCGTTCGCATCGTCGTACACGTGGCCGGTGATCGTGCCGGTTTGCGGGCCGGCGTCGCCGAGTTGAAACATCGTCTCGGGATCGCCGAGCAGGTTCGTTTCGAAGTGAATCCAACGATAAGCACCGGTGGCGGTTACGCGGAACAGGTTGTCCATCTTCGAATCGAAGTTGGCCTGGCCCGCGTGCAAAATGTTTTCGTTGAAAACGGCGTCGAAGAATTCCAACGCGTAGTAGTGGCTGCCGCCGGGCGTGCTGCCGGGGATGTACCAACCGTA
>CAYVVR010000257.1:0-6102 GCA_964454655.1 uncultured Planctomycetaceae bacterium
CGAGCATCTTGGCCCGTGCGAGGACGTCCGTCCGACCGGGAAACAACGGCGCCAGCTCGGCCAGCCGTCGATCCAAGAGCACATCGGCCGGGATGCCGAACCGCCCGCTCGACGCCTGAAGCCCTTCCGCCGGAGACGGTTCGATCCATGGCACGACCGCCCACGCGTACAACCAATAGGTTGCCGCGACGGCCGCCAGCCCGATTCCCATGCGGATCAAACGTCTCATCGCAACGGCGGTGTTCGAGGGATGCGAATCCAATCCTTTCGCAAGCGGCGTGTCGACCGGCGAATCCGTTCGCCGAAACGCCTCGGCGGGTGTTCTACGAATCGCCCGCACCCGGCAAACGGGCTTCGAAATACGAGCGAATCACGTCGTCCCAGCGACGTTGGGCTTTGAGGATCATTTCGACGGTTTCGCGCACCGCCCCGCGTCCGCCCGGCGCCTGCGTCACGAAATGAGCGTGCGAGCGCAATTCCTCGGCGGCATCGGCGACCGCCACACCCAATCCGACCGAGCGAATCACCGGCAGATCGGGCAGATCGTCTCCCAGGTAGCACACCTGCGTCGCCTCGAGCCCCAATTCGTCGAGGACGGCTCGCGTCGTCGCCAGCTTGTCGGTAACGCCTTGCCGCAAGATTTCGATGCCCAATTCCTCCGCCCGCATTTTGACCAGGTGCGAACTGCGCAGCGTGATCAACCCGAATCGATAGCCCGCCTTGCGCCACAAGGCGACGCCCATGCCGTCGCGAACGTGGAAGGCCTTCGACTCGATTCCCTGGTTGTCGATGAGCATCGTTCCGTCGGTCAGCACGCCGTCGACGTCGGCGAGGATCAACTCGATCGTCTGACAGCGGTCTTCAAGCGTCATGCGTCTTCTCCCTCGTCGCTTTCGTCGACAGGCCGCACCAATCGCCACGGCCCCGGCCGTTCGCCGGAAGCCTCTTCCGCCGACCGATGCGACGCCAGTTGATCGGGAAACAGGGCCACCACGTCGGTCACGTCGATCAGGCCGACGGGACATCCCCGGTCGTCGGTGACGGGCAACTCCGAAATCTTGCGATCGGCGAGCAATTGGACGGCCTCCGACATCGCCGTCCCTTCGCAAACAGTGATTGGGTTCTTCGTCATCAACGAAGCAATCGGCAGGTCGAGGGCGTCGCCGCTGCGCTTTTCGACGAGTTTCGCCAGATCGCTGTCGGTAAACAGGCCGGTCAGCCGGCCTTCATCGTCGACCAGCATGACCGCCCCCGTGCGACGCCCCGGTTTGGCGGTCGCAACGATCACCTCGCGGACGGTGAGCCGATCGGATGCCACGCGGCAATCGGTCAAAGGACGCATGTGATCCTCGACCTTGCTGAGTTTGCGTCCCAGGCTGCCGCCGGGATGAAACCGGGCGAAATCGTGGGGTGCAAATCGACGCAATCGGCTGAGCACCAAGGCCAACGCGTCCCCCAACGCGAGCATGGCGGTCGTGCTGGCCGTCGGAGCCAAACGCAACTCGCCCGCCTCGGGAAAATCGCCGATATCGAGCACCACGGCCGCCGCCTTCGCCAAGGCACTGTTGGGCCGGGCCGTCATGGCGATCACCGGCACGTGCATCGACGCCAGAGACGGCAGCAAGCGGACGACCTCTTCCGTCTCGCCGCTGCGCGAGAGGATCAAAGCCACGTCGCCTTCGGCCAATCGTCCCAAATCGCCGTGGAAGGCCTCGCCCGGATGCAGGAAATAACTGGGTGTTCCCGTCGAAGCCAAGGTGGCCGAGATCTTTTGCCCGATCAGCCCCGCCTTGCCCATGCCGGAGACGACCACACGGCCTCGGCACCGGGCCAACAAGGCGATCGCCTCGGTAAACGAGCCGTCGAGCCGCTGCGCCAACTCGGCGACGACGCGACTTTCATACGCGAGGATCTCTCGGGCGTGTCGTAACTGGCGAAACGGCCCGAACGATTCTGCCGCACTACCGGGCTGCGTCATGATTCCGGCTTCCCTGCCGAGATACGAGACAAAACCATATATTGTCGACAACACAAAGCGTTCCGCGTTTTGTCGCGGAGCGGAGGTTGCCACCCGCGGGGCGCGCAGAACCTCCCATCCCTGCCGGGATTGTAGCGTTTGGCGCAATTTGGAACAACGCGAGCTTTCCCGCCCCGAAAGAGCTAAACCATACCATCCTGCCGAAGGGATGCAGCCTTATCCCCTGGCAGCGTCACGTCGAATGAGGTAGATTTGGAGGTTCGGTCTTGCTTTTTGTTGCGCACCGAGGGTCATGAACGCGGCCGCGAACGCTCCGGCGGCTGCAAACGTACTGGTAGGGACAAGCCCGACTCACCTCGCGCGAGCCCTAACAAAAGGGCCAAAGGAGACTTACGATGATCGTTACGACTACCGAGCTGTTCAAGCACGCCTACGGCAAGTATGCGATCGGCGCTTACAACATCAACAATTTGGAGCAGACGGTCGGTCTGTTCCGGGGCAATCTCGGCAAGACGAAGGCGAACGACGAACCGGTCGACTGGTCGCTGGCCGCTCCGTTCATCCTTCAAATTTCTCGCGGTGCCCGGGCATACACCGACAAGCGGTTCCTCGAAGCCATGATTCGGGCCGCCGATGAGATCTTCCCCGAAGTGGTGTTCGCCGTTCACCTCGACCACGGAACCGAGGAGGCCTGCTACGACGCGATCGACAGCGGGTTCTATAGCTCGGTCATGATCGATGCCTCGCATGAAGAATTCGACAAGAACGTCGAGATTACGCGACGCGTCGTCGAACGGGCACACGCCAAGGGGGTGGTCGTCGAGGCCGAACTCGGCCAGCTCGGCGGCGTCGAAGAAGACATCGTCGGGAGCGTCCGCCTCACCGATCCCGAAGAAGCCGCCAAGTTCGTCGAATTGACCGGCTGCGACTCGTTGGCGGTCGCCATCGGCACGTCGCACGGGGCGTACAAGTTCAAGCCGGATCCCGAACACCCCGAAAAGAAGCCGACCCTTCGCTTGGATCGCCTGGCGGAAATCCAAAAGGCTCTGCCCGAAGGTTTCCCGCTGGTCATGCACGGCTCCAGCAGCGTGCCGAAGGAATGGGTCGACCGCATCAACAAGGCGGGCGGCGCCATGGAAGAAACTAGCGGTGTGCCGGAAGACCAGTATCTGCCCGCCGCCAAGTTGGGCGTGTGCAAGATCAACATCGATACCGACGGCCGCCTCGTCTGGTGCGCCATCTATCGCGAGACCTTCCGCGACAAGCCGGCCGACTTCGATCCGCGGACGCCGGGTAAGGTCTTCATGCCCGCCTACGCCGAGTACATCATCCACAAGAACAAGATGCTCGGCTCCGCCGGTCAGCTTCAAGAAGTGAGCAAGATCGTCAAAGGCTGAACCGCCCGACGGTTCGACGATCGTGATCCCTGAAACACGACAAGCCGCCCCGTTTCTCGGCGAGGCGGCTTTTCTTCTGCGCCGCTGCGAGAAGCCGGAAACGGATCGTGCACGCCGGCGGAACGCGTTCTGCGTCACCGCGACGCGTCGGAGGGAACGTCGCCCTGAAAGAGCGGGTCGTGCTGTGTCTGCGAAAGCCTGATGACCAGCACTTTTTGCTGCTTCGCGTCGTCTTTACGCGTCGTCAGAAAGTAGTCGCCCACGCTTCCGGGACGGTTGGGCAGCGCCGTCGCGACCAGCATGTCGCCCGGAGCAAGGTCCACTTCGCAGGCAAGCCGGTCCAAGGCGAGGCGAGGACGTCCCGTCTCCAATCGAAGGACGCCGCCTTCTCCCACGGGTCGAATCCGCGGTTGGCCGTGCTCGATCTCGGGAACGAGCTTCAACTTCACGCCGCCGTCCCGCTTCGGTTCGAGAAACAACGCGAACTGACCTTGCGCTTGCGAAAGAATGCGTCCGCACAGGCTGCCGTCGTCACATTCCACCAAAGGCATTTCGGGATAGATCCCCGAGGCGACGATCTGCCCTCGCTTGTGAAACGGCAGTTGCAGGTGCCGGCGGACGACTTTCGGTTCTTCGTCCAGGGTGTCGAGATCGGCCTTTTGGACGGGCCCGGTCGTCACCGCCGCATCGTCTAGGGCCAGCAATTCGGCCAGCGAAAGCGACGCATCACCCGTCGAACGCCCGACACGAAATCCATGCCGAAACAAGTCTTGCCGGAGTTCCGGCGAAAGACATTGCTCGTCCAGCTCTTGCCAAAGCCGCACGTTTGCAGTCTCGTCGCCGTAGGGCACCCGAACGAAAAAGATGTCGAGTGCGACGCTTTGCGGCGTCATGCGAGGCGGCTTCAAGAGCGGCTCGGTCGTCTCGGGAATATGGATCGGCGCACAGCCGATCGCCGGTGTCAACAACACCATCAATCCCACGATCGCATTCAGCCGAAGCCGAAGCTTCATGCCGGGAAATCCCTCTCCAACGTCGAGACCGTCCGTGCATTCCCCCCAAAATCGCGGAAAACGGTAGCCGATCCCGACACGGCTGTCAATGCGAACTCACGCGCATGCCGGCGAAACGCGGTCGTAGCCGCCGCCCCCCTTGGCTTCCGCGGCTTCCGTCGCGCATCAAAAAAGAGCCCCGAAGGGCTCTTATGAAGGCTGGTCGTTTCAGCCGTTGATGTTCCAGATCACTCGGCGGACTTTTCGTCCTCTTGCGATTCTTCGGCCGGAGTCTCTTCCGAGGCGTCGTCGGCGGCCTGCGATTCGGCGCCGGCTTCGGTTTCGGCTTGTTCGCTTTGCTCGCTCTCCGCCTGGACTTCGGCCTGCTGTTCGGCGTTTTCTTCAGGCGTTTCTTGTTCTTCGACGGCTTCGTCTTCGTCGTCGAAGACCGGCTTGCTCGCCTGCTTCACGCGATCGTTTCGCCCGACGAACTCGAGAATCGCTTGCGCGCCCGCATCGCCCAGACGAGGCTTGGCCAACTTCAAAATGCGGGTGTATCCGCCGGGACGATCGACGTAGCGAGGGGCGATCTCTTCGAACAGCACCGCCACGGCCTGCTTGTCGCCCAACAGCTTCAAGCATCGACGTCGTGCGGCCACCGCCGGCGCGATCGTTTGGTTCCACTCGTACCACTTCTCGCTGTTCCGCCAGGCACGCCAGCTCTCGCTTCCGCGGGCGGAGGTCGGTTCCAGTTCGCGCGCTTTTTCGATGGCCGGCAGCGCCCGCTTGGCGATGGTGATGCACTTCTCGACCAGCGGTCGCACTTCCTTCGCCTTCGGCACGGTGGTGACGATCCGGCCGCGCACCTTCGGTTCGTTTTCCTCACCGCGAGCGTCGCGCTCGGTGAGGATGAGGGCACAGGCCAAATTCTTCAACATCGCCCGACGATGGCTCGGGCTACGACCTAGTTTTCGTCCACGTTTTCGATGTCGCATGGTACCGATCCCGATGTATCGACTCGCGCCCGTCGCTCCTACCGCGGAACCCCTTTCCGCGTACCCGGCGAAACCGGGGAGACGGGCCGGCTTGTCAACTTGTTTTGCTACCGGCTTCGTGCTTGGTTTTTCCGAAGCACTTTCCGCCGTTTAGAAGATCGACTCAGGACGGTTCGGCGACGGAAGCGGCATTCCCAACCGCAGCCCGAGCCGTCCCAGTTTTTCCTTGACTTCGTTGAGCGTCGTCTCGCCGAGCGATCGCACCTCGAGGAGTTGTTCTTCGGTGCGGGTGACCAGTTCCCGGACCGTCCGAATTCCCTCCGATTCGAGACAGTTCATCGCCCGCGACGAAAGATCAAGCTGCGCCAAGGTCATCGACAGTTTGCTTTCGAGCGCCGGATCGACCGAAGACGCCTGCTGCGATTGCGCCGCAAAGACCTTGCCGCCAAGCTCGCGGTACTGCACGAACGGATTCAAGTGCTTTCGGAGGATCTTGGCGGCCTCGACCAGCGCCATCTCGGGCGTGACCGAGCCGTCGGTCCAGATCTCCATGGTCAGCTTGTCGTAGTTCGTCTTTTGGCCCACGCGGGTTTCTTCGACTTCGTACCGCACGCGGGTGACCGGGCTGAACACCGCGTCGAGCGGAATCGTGCCGATCTCGGTGCTGTCTTTTTGCTCGCTGGCGGGGACGTAACCGCGTCCGTTCTCGACGACCAATTCCATCACGAACGGAACATCGT
>CAYVVR010000258.1:0-6086 GCA_964454655.1 uncultured Planctomycetaceae bacterium
TCCTCGAACTCATTGTCAAGTATGTCGGCCCTGTCCACGTGATTACTCCCATCGTCGAGGAGATTTGCGAAATCGACGACGGGGCCGAGCTCTTAGAACTTGGACTCCTCGTCATGGAGCCGGAACTTGACGACGCGTATGCGGCCGCGAGTCTCTCAGGCCCGATATCGTTTCAAGACTGGCTCTGTCTGCTCACGGCCAAACGGCACGGATTCAAGTGCGTCACCAATGACAAGAGCCTCCGGAAACTCTGTCGGCGGGAAGGCGTCCCCTTGCTGTGGGGGCTCGAGGTCCTTGCGGAACTGCACAAGGCTGGAGGAATACCGGGCAACGACGCGGAGTCAATCGCCGAAGCGATAAGGGATTCGAACCCGAAGCACATCACATCCGAGATTATCTCGAAATTCAAAGCAATCATCCGGTGGCAGGAAAAGCAGCGGTCCGGGGACTAACCCGGACGAAATCCCCGGCAATTCAACCGTCTGCAATCGTTATTGACCGGCCATTTTGCTTTCCTTACCATGCGCAGGAAGCTTACCAATCCCATCCCAAGCCCGGAAAGGATTTGCAGGCTGCGCAAATCGCATGCTCCGCAAGATTTTCGTAAAATAGTGAAGGTCGGGGATTGATGTTCTCGCCCTCGTTCGCGACGAGGCGCGACACGGTATCGGTCGGGGCATGCGCCCGATTCGCAGGAGATCGCGGGCGGTTCCGATCGGACGGATCGTCCCGCCGCAAGTCTGTCGACATTCCCCATGCCGTGGCGGGCAGCAACTATCAGGAGGTCCACGATGCGACGTTCCCTTTGCAGTCGGGTGGATGCGTCCGCCCGTTTCGCCGCTCCCGGTCGCCGGTCGTTTGCATCGGCGGCTATTGCGCTCGGTTGCCTGATGGTGCTCGCGGCAGCGACCGGTTGCCCAAACCCAAAAAGCGACGGCACCGACGACGGTTCGAAGGGAACGACGACGTCTCAAGCGGCCGTTCCCGACAAGCTCACGTTGGCGGGCGTCAAACCGGCGGCCGACGACGTCCTCATGCTCGGCTACAACGACGATCCCGACACGCTCAACGCGATCACCTCCAGCGACACCGTCAGTGAGGCCTTCCAACGGCACGTCTACGAAACGCTGGCCAATCAGTCGTTCAAGAATCCCGACGAATTCGAACCGGCCTTGGCCGAAAGCTGGGAATTCGACGAAGAAAACCTCGAGTTCACGATTCACCTGCGCAAAGGGGTGATGTGGCATCCGATCAAATTGCCCAGCGGCAAATTGCTCCCGCCGACCGAGTTCACCTCGCGCGACGTCGTGTTCACGTTCGACTGCATTCTCAATCCGCACGTCGAGGCGGCGCACATCCGCAGTTACTTCGAAGATCCGGACGCGACCGGCGACGACAAGTCGATGATCACCGTGCGGGCGGTCGACAAGTACACCGTCAAGATTCGCTGGAAGAAGCCTTATTTCCTTGCCAAGGATTTCACGCTGGCCGGGACGGCGATCATCCCGCGCCACGTCTATTCGGTCGATGAAAACGGCGAGCCGATCTCGTTCGACTTCCGATCGAAGGAGTTCGCCGACGGTTTCAACAACCACTGGGCGAACAACATGATGTGCGGCACCGGGCCGATGATGTTCAAGGAATGGGTGCCGCAGCAACGGCTGGTGTTGGTGCGCAATCCCGATTACTGGGGCGCGCCGTACTACTTCAGCCAAATTCGCTATCAGTGCATCACCAACCCGAACACCATGACGCAAAAACTGCTCGGCGGCGAACTGGACTTCGCCGGGATCCCCGACAAAGACCAGTACCTTCAGTGCTTCGAAAACGAAAACGTAAAGGCCAAAAAGGTCAAGCTGGTCGATTACGCCTATCCGGGCTATCGGTACATCGGCTACAACATGGACCGACCGGTCTTCCAAGACAAAAAATTCCGCTGGGCGCTCGCCTACGCGACCCCGGTCGACCGCATGGTCACCGAAGTCTTCCGGCGCTTGGCCACGCGGACGACGGGGCCGTTCTTGCCCGGCTCGAGCGCGTACAACGATCAGCTTCCCGAGATCCCGTTCGATCTAGACAAGGCGCGTGAGCTTTTGGCCGAAGCGGGATGGAAAGACACCGACAACGACGGAATCGTCGACAAGACCGTCGGCGGAACGAAGATTCCGGCCCGGTTCGAACTGATGATCTTCAGCGACGCTCCGAGCTTCCGCTCGATCGCCGAAATGTTCAAGGAAGAATGCCGCAAGATCGGCGTCGACGTGCAGGTCGCCCCCACCAAATGGCAAACGATGCTCCAGCGTCTTCGCAAGCGAGAATACGACGCCGCACTTTTGGGATGGGCCATGTCGTGGCGGCAAGACCCGTATCAGATATGGCACAGCAGCCAGGCCGACCTTCCCGACAGCTCGAATCACGTCGCCTACCGCAACCCCGAAGTCGACAAGTTGATCGAGCAATTGCGGGTGACGATGGACGAGGAAAAGCAAATCGAGTTGTATCATCAGATCCACAAGTTGATCTACGACGACCAACCGTACACGTTCCTCTTCGGCGAAAAGGCGACCGGCGGCTACAACACGCGGATCCGCAACGTGAACTTCTACAAGATCCGTCCGTGCCACGACAGCCGCGAATGGTTCTCAGACACGCCGCGTCCGATGCCCAAGTAGTGCCTGCAACGGCCGACGGCGTGCAGCGAAGCGATCGGCCGCGACCGGCGTGTTTCATATCCGTCGCTTCGTCGAAGAACGGAATTGCCGCAAGCGAACAGGAAGAAACGGATTCGTGTGGAGCTACATCGTACGCCGACTACTCCTGGTCATTCCCACGCTGTTTGGGATCACGATCATCTCGTTCGTGATCATGCAATTGGCGCCGGGCGATCCGCTGCTGTCGAAGCTCGGCTCGTCGGGGCTGGCCGGACAATCCAACCAAACCCGCGAAGCCTATTTGATCATGAAGCGGGATTTGAAGTTGGATCGGCCGCTGGTGTTGAACCTCCGTTACTTTCGCGACTATACCGACGACGTTCGCTTGGCGGCGTACTACCTGTCGCATTCGCCCGAAGAACTCAAGGCCGAATTGGACGCCTTGAACGTGTCCGAAGATTCGCTTTCCGACGAACAGCGAAAACGCCTGGCCTTTCTGAAGAAGCTCGACATTCCCGACTTCGATCGCAAGCTGGCCGACCCCGAAAAACATGAGCGATTGGCCGCCGCCGTCGCAGGCTATACGCAAGTCTTTTGTGAAGACCTGGGACGCCACGGCGTCCCCTTCGCCTTGCGGCGACTCGACGATCCGAATGTCGACCTCCGCGATCGCGTGGGGTTGGTGCGAGCTCTGAACCTGATGGTCGTCGAGCCGTTCCGCTTTACGTATTCGTCGTCGGGCGAACCGAACGACAAGGAAACGCCCGAAATCGTCGCCGCGTGGACGACCTGGTGGGAAAACCACCGCGACGAGTATCCGCCGCTGGACGATCGGCGACGGGAAGAACTCGAAGCACAATTCCGCCGCCTGGTCGACGAGAAGGACCGCAAGGTCCTCTTCGAAGAGGTCGAATACGTCGATCCCGAAGCCGCCGGATTCTTCGTCGAGAAACTGCAAAATGCCGAAAACGTCCGCGAGCGGTTTACCGCTTCTCTCATCTTGCGGGCGACCGTTCGCAGCACGATTCCCTTGGACGTGCAGGCCGGCGCCTCGCTCGATGAACTGGCTCGCGTCATCGACAACTGGCACGCCCATTACGAGGCGTACCGGTCTTTATACGAGCCTTCGTTCGGCCGTCGTCTGGCCGCCGTCTTCCTCGATACGCAGTACGCCTACATGGTCGGGCGGCTGGTCACCTTCCGCTTCGGGCGATCGGCGGTTAAATCGCGCGAACCGGTCTCGCAGAAAATTTGGCGGGCGGTGCTCGTCTCGGCCCCGCTGATGTTCCTCAGCCAAATCATCATCTACTTGTTGGCCGTGCCGCTGGGGATCGTCGCCGCCGTCAAACGCGATACCTGGGTCGATCGCCTGATCACGTTGAAACTGTTTCTGCTGTACTCGATTCCGCCGTTCGTGGCGGGCATGCTGTTTTTGCTGTTCTTCTGCTACGGCTCGTACGTGAAGTGGTTTCCGTCGATGGGCCTGCACTCGGAAGGCGCCGAGAACTTCGGTTTCGTCCGGTACTTGATCGATTACGCCTGGCACGCCTTTCTGCCGGTCGTATGCCTGTCGCTGTTCAGCTTGGCAGGGTTGGCGATGTATTCGCGGACGAGCATGCTCGACGTGATCGGCCAAGACTACATCCGAACCGCGAGGGCGAAGGGGCTGTCGGAGACGAAAGTCATCCTCAAGCACGCGTTGCGCAACGGCCTGATTCCTATTTTGACGCTCTTTTCCAACTTTTTGCCCGCCTTGCTGGGCGGTAGCGTGCTGATCGAATACCTCTTCGGGATTCACGGCATGGGCCGGCTGAGTTGGGAATCGATCGAACTGAAAGACTATCCCACGCTGATGGCGCTGATCTACGTCGATGCCATCGTGGTGTTGTTGAGCATCTTGATGACCGACCTGCTCTATGTGCTGGTCGATCCGCGCATCAGCTTCTCGGGACAGGGTAAGGCGGAATGAACGAAGGCGAATCGTATTTCGACATCGTATGGCGGCAGTTCTGCAAGAACCGCCCGGCGATCATCTCGCTGTGGTTGTTGGCGCCGACGTTTCTGCTGGCCATCTTTGCGCCGCTGCTCGCCTCGAACGTACCGTTCTATTACCGCGACGGCTCGGGCACGATCTATCCGTGGATCCACGCCTTGTTCAACCCCGACCAAACCATCGACTTCTTGTTCAACATGGCGCTGGTCGCGTTCGGGCCGTGGGTGATCATCAGCCTGGGGCTGAACGCGTGGTGGCGTCGTCGCGGTTGGAAAGGGCGCACCCGCGTGTTCGCGGCCTTGGGAGTTTACGTCGTCTTGACCGCCGTCTGCGCCGTGTTGTTTTCGTTCCCGCAACTACGGCCCGACAACCGCTATCGCACGCGGTCGTTTGCGGCCGAGCAGTTTCGGGCGAAAGAAAAGGTCTCGGCCTTGTATCCGCCGATTCCCTTCGGCCCGACCGAGCAGTACGACTATGCCTTTTTCAAGCCGCCGATGTATCGCAAGCCGAAGGTGCGCGAAATCGAGGTGCCCGACCCGAACGACCCGACCAAGATCATCAAGCAGGAAAAGCTCTTGTGGACGCGATCGACGGATGCCTATCCGCATTTGCTCGGAACCGACAATGTCGGACGCGACGTGTTCGTTCGCATGCTTTACGGACTGCGCGTTTCGCTGACGATCGGCTTCGTGGCGGTGGGAATCTATATTTCGATCGGTATCGTGCTGGGGGCGCTGGCGGGATACTTCGGCGGAGCCGTCGATATCCTCATCTCGCGGTTGATCGAGGTGATGCTTTTGTTCCCGACGTTCTTCCTCGTGCTCACGCTGGTCGGGCTGGTGGGACAAAACATCTTTATCATCATGGTCGTGATCGGTTTGACCGGCTGGCCGACGATCGCCCGGCTGATCCGCGGCGAAGTGCTCAAGCAACGATCGATCGACTACGTCCAGGCCGCGAGGGCGTTGGGGGCGTCGCATTCGCGGATCATCTTCCGACACATTTTGCCGAACGCCCTGTCGCCTGCCATGGTGGCCGCCCCGTTCGGCATCGCCGGAGCGATCATCACCGAGGCCGGGTTGAGCCTGCTGGGGTTCGGAGTCGCCCCCCCGGCCCCGAGTTGGGGCGTGCTGTTGCGGTTGGGGAACGAAAACTACCACTACTGGTGGCTGGTCGTATTCCCCTCGCTGGCCATTTTTTACACGGTGACCGTGTTCAACCTGGTGGGGAGCGGGTTGCGGGATGCCATGGATCCCCGCCTGCGCCGCTGACCGAGGACCTCGAAAGCGACCGCCACGACCGGTACGGAACCGTCCCTCGGCCCACTTGCACGAGCCCCGTTTTCGCGGGATAATATTCGCATCCGTAGGGCGACTAGCTCAGTTGGTTAGAGCGCTACCTTCACACGGTAGAGGTCACTGGTTCGAATCCAGTGTCGCCCA
>CAYVVR010000259.1:0-2272 GCA_964454655.1 uncultured Planctomycetaceae bacterium
ATCTACGCCGAATTCAGCGGCTATCGCGAGCCGGTGCTGACCGTCTTGTTGATAGACGGTGTGCCGTGCATGGTTCAAGGTCCCAGCGAATCGTACACCTATTTGATCGACTGGGTGGCCGACGCGCCGCGCGTGTATCCGTCGGAAGACATCGACGACCCGCGTTTACAAAGCGAACTGGCCGCTTACCGCCTTTGGAAGGAACAACTGTTGAACGCCGTTCAAACCGACGAAGGCGAGGCGAAACGCGAGTTCGCCGCGTGGTTCCGCGACGTCAACGAAAAGATCTTGCGGCCGGTCATCGCCGCCCGCTCGATCCAGTCGAGAGCGAGTATCATCAGCGCGATCAACGAGCGAGGCCATTTCCAAATCTCGGCGCAAAACGAGATTCGGAAACAATACGGGGCCGCCCCCGTCCACTTGAACCGCTGATTCCTGCGACGCGTCCGGCTAGACGGAACTGCGCAGGCCCAATTCTTTCGGATGCGGCTGGAGATACACCTGGTCGAGCAGGTAGTCGATCTCCAGCCGTTTTGCGTAGTGCGCGATCAACGTGATCGGCACGACCAACGGGATGATGCCCGCCCGATAGTCTTCGACCAAGGCGTGCAATTCGGCACGCACGTCGGCAGGCAGGTTCCGCTTGAAATAGCCGAGGATGTGTTGCAGCACGTTGACGTTCTTGGCGGTCGTCGCGCGGCGACGCAAGGCGCTCATGAACCCGTCGGTGTACGTTTCCCGCAGCGTGCGACGGGGAACGCGTTTGGCCTCGGCCACCAGCTTGCCGAGGCTGCGATAGTGCGCGGGCGAATGGGCCATCAGCAGCAGCTTGTGGGCCGTGTGGAAGCGAACCAGGTCGCCGATCGACCAGCGGTTGCGAAACAGTCCTTGCAACCGGTGATAGGCGAACACACGCGTGATCCAGTTGTCGCGCAGGGCCGGGTCGTGAAGTCGGCCTTCTTCCTCGATCGGGAGGTGAGGAAACGCCTCGCACAACGCGCGGGCGAAGAACCCCTTTCCACGCTTGTCGTACAAGCCGCCGTCTTCGCGATACACCCGCACGCGTTCCATGCCGCAACTGGGGGAATTCTTCTTGAGCACGAAGCCCGACAGTTCGAGCGGTCGAAGCGATTTCACTTTTTGCTTGGCGTAGCGATTCATGCGCGAAGACAGGTCGGTGCGTGATTTCGGTTCGACCAGGGCATGATCGACGCCCGTCCATTCGATGCGGATGGTCGGTCGCGGCGTTCCCAATCCGAGCTCGACTTCGGGGCAGACGGGCACCCAGGTAAAGAACCTGCCGAGTGTTTCGACCAGGTACGGATCGCGCTTGTGGCCGCCGTCGTAACGGACGGCGCGGCCCAACAGGCAGGCCGAGATGCCTACGCGAATCGGTTCTTCCATCGAACGGCTCCTCGACGGGCCTCACTGAGCTGCGAAAAATACGTGTGGCGGTGAATTTCGGTTTCCGGTCCGGTTGGGCCGGTTGCCGCATGCCCTGTATCATATACCGACGGACCTTCGTAGGGGACCGCCGTAGCACCACGTCCGGAGAAACGATTGATGGCTGCTCGACGTAAACGAAAACGAAATCGACCGCAAACCGATAGCAGGGCCGAAACCGGCGATCAGACGGCTGCGAGCTCTTCACCGGGCGACGACGCTTCGGTAACCGAAACACCCGGCGAAGCATCGGCATCCGCCGAACCGGAAGACAACGTGCCGCAACAAGACGAAGCCGACGATGCGCACGCGGTCGACGGGGAGGAGAATTCGGAACAAGATTCGACGCACGAGGCGAGCCAGCCTTCGTCTGAGGGCGACGACTCGCGGCTTGAGACCGCGGCCGGAGTCCGCACGCGATCGGTGCGACGCATCCTTGCGTGGACGGTAGGAGGCGGTTTGGCGGGGCTGATCGTCGCCGGCGCCGTTTTGTGGTGGTTGGGCGGACGCGAATATCGGTACACGGTCGGCCGCACGCTCGATGCCGCACCCGAAGACGTCTTCTTCGCCCTTACCGACGATGCCATGCTCTGCCGTTGGATGGAAGGCGTCGTCGCGATCGAACCGGTCGGCGACAAACGCAATGAACCCGGCGCGAAAGCCCGCGTCGTGATCGAAACCGAAGACGGCACGAAGTTCTTCCTGGACGACGAAGTGCTGCGTTACGAACCGAACCAATTGCTCGAAGTGCGTTTGACCAGCTCGATGTTCACGGTGACGACGTTGTATCGCCTCGAACCGCAGGTAGACGGCCGCACGAAGCTGGAAG
>CAYVVR010000259.1:2282-6078 GCA_964454655.1 uncultured Planctomycetaceae bacterium
CGCTATCTGGGGCCCATGCGGTTGTTTGCGCCCTTCGCGGGGAGTTCGATCCACCGGCAGTTGGAAGGCGATCTCGAACGGCTGGCCGCGCTGTTGGCGGAAGAAACGCCGGCCGAGACGCCGAGCCATACGGCCGACTCGCCGTAACTTACCGAAAGCCGTAAAAAACGCGGCCCGTTGTCGACAGTCGACAATGGGCCGCGCGAATCTTCACGTTACACCGCGGATCGGATCGCCGATCAATATTCGCGGTCTTTCTTCAAACCGGGCATCGGCTTGGGATAGCTACCCGTCTCATCGGCCTGCAACGGGGCGGGCGAGTCGTAGGTCAGCTTGTCCAAGCCCGGCGCCATCTCGTGATCCGAATTCAGAATTCGGTCGTAGGTGACGATTTGACCGGTGTGTGCCGCCATGCGTCCCATCGACGTGACCAGGCTGGCTTTCACGCCGCGTTCGGCTTCGTTGTAGGGCTGATCGGCCAGAATGGCGGCAACCAGGTCGTCCCATTCGTTCTGGTACGGGTTGCGTTGGTCGGGGGGAACCTCCGATTCCCACACCTTGCTGTCGTCGCTGGGCTGCTGCGTCGTGTAGATGCTCGAAGGAAGCCCGCAATCGCCGTGCTTCGAGGCGATGGCCGAGCCTTTCGCACCGTGCAGGTAACTCGAGTACAGCGATTCGCAACCGGCCATGCACCGACCGTCGAGGAAGAATTTCGTACCGTCGCCGAAAGTGTACTCGACGGCGTAGGCGTCGAAGTTCTGGTCGACAAACGGCGTGCCGTCGTTGGCCGTTTTGTAATGACGGCCGCCGAGCGCCTGGGCCTCGATCGGCCAGTCGTTCTTCATCCAGCACAGGTGGTCGATGATGTGAATGTAGAAGTCGCTGTAGCAGCCGCCGCTGGCCCAAATGAAGCTGTGGAAACGACGGATCTGGTATTCCAGCTCGCTCATGCCTTCGGGCTTGGGTGTCGAGGCGAACGAGCCGATCGGGCCGCTCATGCGGTAGCCGCGCATCGCGATCACCTGGCCGATTTCGCCGTCGTGGACGCGCTTCGCCAGCTCTTGCAGAGCGCGGCTATGGCGCGACATCAGGCCCACGCCCACCTTGAGGTTCTTCGCGACCGACTTCTTCGCCAGCTCGAACATGCGGCGGCTGGTGGGGCCGTCGACCGTCACCGGCTTTTCCATGAACACGTTCAGGTTCTTTTCGATTGCGTAGGTGAAGTGCACCCAGCGGAAGGCCGGCGGCGTCGCGAAGATGGCCACATCGCCCGGCCGCAGGCAGTCCATCGCCTTCTTGTAGGCGTCGAAGCCGAGAAACTTGCGTTCTTCGGGCACGTCGACCTGCTCGCCGAACCGCTTTTTCAGGTTGTTGAAGCTGCTGGAAAGGCGATCTTCGAAGACGTCGGCCATCGCCACCAGCTTGACGGGAACCGCCTTGACCGACAGGGCGTTCGCCGCCGCACCGGTGCCGCGTCCGCCGCAACCGACCAGCACGACGCGCAACGTGTTGTCTTCGGCGGCATGGACCGCGGGCAAACCGGACGCCAACGTCGCCATGGCGGCCGTCGCCCCGGTCGTCTTCAAAAACGTGCGCCGGGAAGGTCGATTCGATTCGTTCATAGGGAAACTCCTCTTGCTGAGAATGCCGTACCTGCGTGCTTGGAACGGGACAGCCCGCCGCATACGATGCCGTTTGAAGCAAAGCGCAAAATACACCGTCGGCCGTTGCGGGCTTTGCCGATCCTGCCTATTCTGACCCGTTCCCCTTTGATGTCAACTGAATCGACGTCTTTTCGGTTTTTCTCGCTTGCACGGCACACAGAGGGGAGTGCGGCCCCGCATTGACCGGCGAACCCACCAAAGACGATTCGCTTGTTCCCGACGCCCGCTTACGGCGAAGGTTCTTCGGTCGTCCAGCGGATCATGTTGAACAGCAGGCGATCGGCGACCGGGTCGCGTCCCAGGTACGGCGTCACGCGAAGATGCGAGAGAATGCATCGTCCCTTGCCTACCTCGAACGCGGCGACGTCGGCGCCCCACCACGTATCGCCCGGACCGTAATAGTGCCGCTTGCTCAAATCGTAGTCGGGAAACCAGTCGAAGGCCACCGTTCCGGCGATCACTTCCCCCGGATGATCGGGGTCTTTGAGCGTACGGTCGGCCCACACGTGTTCGTAGATCGGTCCCATCAGGCAATTGACGGGCAAGCCGTCGAAGATCGGGTGGTCACGGACGATGTGCGGCATGCAGGTCCACAAGCCGATGGACGCCCGCATTTCGCCTTGAACGGGAACGTGCGGGGAAGACGGGCCTCGCCATGTTCCTCCGGAAAGTCCGCCGTCGAGATAGACGACCGTTCCGCCCGCTTCGGCAAAACGTTTCAACGCGGCAAAGACTTCTTTTTGACGATCGTTGCCGGCGTTGCTTTGCGTGACGAAGACGGGCACGTCTTTCGGCGTTTGTTCCGAGAACCGTGTGTAAGGAACCTCGAGGCGGTCCAAGAATCGCGTCATTCGATTGCCGAAATCGACGACGGCGATCGACCGGCGCGGCGGCCGCAATCGCGCAGGCGGAAAGACGGCAAACTCGAAGTAGTTTTCCGCGATGGGCTTTCCGTCGCGATCGGTAAGCGACACCGTCAGCACGTAGCGCCCGTCGAGCGACGACGTATCGAGCTTTTCTTCCAACAGAGGACAAATGCCGCTTTTCAGTTCGACGTCGAGCGTCCGCGACGAGACGACCGGTCCGACGTCGTCTTGTGAATTGCTGTCGAGCAGGTTCGCTTGTTCGTCGATGTCGCGAATCGAAATCGTCAGCCGCGCCGGTGCCGAAGCCCCCTCGTTGACGCCCGTGATCGTCAGCGTCGTACCCTTGGCCTGATAGATGTTCCGCGGATTCAATCGGGCGACGACGATTTGCGGTCGACCGGCCGCTTTCGTTTGTTCGTAGACGGCCGTTTTCGGATTGCGGAACAGGTCGAGCAGTCCGGCCCCGATGATCCAGTCGCCGGCGACCAACGCGTGGATGCAGTATCCCTTTACGTTCGGATTGCAACGGACGGCTTCGATCATCCGCCGGTTGGCCAGCCCGTGCACTTGTTGTTGATCGAGGCAAAACTGTTCCAGGTCGGGATACACTTCGTCGAGTCCCGAGTCGGCCAAGGCTTTGACGTGATCTTCGGCCAATCGCTTCGTGTAGCGATACGGCGGCACGATCGGGTTTCCCGACTCGGCGAAGCGGCGATTGTTGTCGACCAGGTTCGGCAGACTGCCGTAGCCGAGTTCGGAAAAGAACGTCATCAACCCTTTGACCACGTTTCGGCCGGGCAAGCGACCGGTGAGGCCCATCGCTCGCATCTCTTCGTGCGTCTTCGTGCCGGTGAGCACCAGCTTGAGAAAGACCTCGTCGTTGATTTGCGGGCCGGGATAATCGTGGATGTCGTTGAACTTGATCGGTTGCGACTGGTACGGCAGGTAGATATTCGCCCCTTGGGCCCATCCGCCCGATTCGTCGAGGATCAAGCGGGTGGGGTCCAGTTCGCGGGCGAGCAAGGCGCTGCGATGCAACAGTTGCTTGAGGACGGGACGTTTCAACTCGTTGAACAATTCCCATTGCACGATGCACGCGCGGTTGCGGTCGCGCAGGATCGTGCTGCGGATTTCGTTTTCGACCCAACCGGGAAGCCGCGCCGTTTCGACCGGGTAATCCATGCACTCGACGGCCATCGAGCCGACGACCAAAACGCCCAGCTCGTCGGCCAGATCGAGCCATTCCGGCGGCGCAGGTTTGCGCCA
>CAYVVR010000260.1:0-6074 GCA_964454655.1 uncultured Planctomycetaceae bacterium
TCGGGATGGGGTACCGCCGAATCGTGCGTTTCTTGGTTGTTGCCGGGCAGCCGCAAGCCGTTCGCGGTGCTACATGCGACATATTCCAGCGAATCCGCGCACGCGTTGCAATGCGCGCGGTGTCGAAAGTCCTCTACCCATTTGTAGCACACCGTAGGGCGAAGGAAACCCAAAAACGCGGTCGGCCGCGACTTCGGAGCGATCGCATTCCGCTTGCCGCGATAGAGGGGTCATGCGTCCTCCGCCAAGAACCGTTCGCCTCCCGCGGCGATTTCTTGGGCCAACGCGGTCCAATCGGTATCGGCCGAGACCGGTACGAATCGGCATTCCGACAGGCTGCGAAACCACGTTCGCTGTCGCTTGGCGAACTGGCGGGTATGGCGGATCGTCAGTTCGCGGCAACGATCGAGATCGAACGATCCGGCCAGATGATCGAGCACCTCGCGATACCCGATCGCTTGCGAGGCCGTCGGTCCCAGCGGATGCGGCCCGGCTTGAATGCGTGCGACTTCTTCGACGAGCCCCTCGGCGAACATCCGATTCACACGCCGGGCGATTCGTTCGGCCAGTTCGTCGCGGTCCCAATCGAGCACGAACACACGACACTCGCGAGCAGGAACGGGGCGATCGAATTCCCGCTGAAGTTCGCTGATCGGCCGCCCCGTCAGGCGATACACCTCCAGCGCGCGGATGAGCCGTTTCGTGTCGTTCGGATGCAGCCTCGCCGCCGATTCGGGATCGACTTTCGCCAACTCGGCATGAAGCCGGCCGGGCAGATGCGATTCGGCCTCTTTCCGCAATGCCTCGCGCAATGCCGGATCGGCCGGAGGCCCCTCGAAGATGCCCCGCAGCAACGCCTTCAAGTACAGCGGTGTTCCCCCGACGAAGATGGGCGTCTTTCCGCGCGAAAGGACGTCGCGCACCGCCGCTTCGGCGTCGTCGAGGTATCGGGCGAGGCTGTACGGTTCGTCGGGCCACACCAAGTCGATCAAATGATGCGGGACGCGGCCGCGTTGCTGCGCGTCGGGTTTCGCCGTCCCGATGTCCATCAGGCGATAGACACTCATCGAGTCGAGCGAAAGGATTTCGCCGTCGAGTCGCTCGGCCAGCAGTAGCCCCAACTCGGTTTTGCCCGAGGCGGTGGCGCCGGAAAGAATCCAACAGCGATCCAAGGGGATGCGCGAAGCCATCTCTGCGAAGTCGATTTCGGTTTCGAGTGGAAAACACCGTCATCGCCATTGACCGGGGCTTGCATCGAGCGGTCGTCAGGCGTGCTTGCCGCGAGGGAAGATTCGCCCTCCCCGGCGATAGACGGCCTGCAATTCGCCGCGGTCGAGAATTGCATCATACCACGTGTCGGCATCGGCCGAGAGCCCGACGCCTTCGCCGTCGATTCGCCACGCGAGAAAATCGGCGTTCGCACCGACGGCCGGAAACGTCGGACCGCGATCGAGCGTTTGCCCCGTACCGATCGCCCACAAGCGTTTTCCGGCGGCCCATCCCCACGCACCGAGGCGTTCCAGCGAAGCGGAAACCCGCAACACCGGCGACGAGGCGCGACTGTCGCTTCCCACGGCGACGTTCGGCAACTGCGCAAACGTGCGGGGATACGCTTCGCGACCGAACTGCTCGTGTGTGAGCGGGCACACAACCAGCGTCATTCGGTCGGACCGCTCGGCGAGAAACCGCAACTCGGCGTCGCGCAGGTAACGGCCGTGAATGATCCGAGCCGCCGGCGCCCGGGCAAGCTCTCGAAGGTAATCGCGCATCGTGACTTCGGGCGGCCATAGCGATTCGTTCCAGAGGCCGCGTTCTTCCAGCAACCGCCGAAACGGTCCCGTTCGCTGCGCGAGCAACTCGGCCTCGGCGGCGGTTTCGGCCAGATGCATCGCGACCGATACGCCCTTTTGACACGCCAAGTCCATTACCTTTTGCAGCACCGCAAAGGGCACGGTGTAAGGCGCATGCGGCGAGAGTCCCGGCTGAACGCCGTGCCGACGGCAATCGTCGATGAAGGCTTCGGCGGCGGTCGCCCATTGCGATATTCGATCGCCCGCCGGGTCGATGATCTCGAAATAGGCCGTCACATCGACCGCCGGTGTGTCGTCAAAGGCGGCGTTCCTTTCGCAACGCCCCTGTTGCACGGTTGTGCCGTAGTCGGCGCCGGTCGTCCCCGGTTGGGCGATGTCTTCGACCGCGACGGTGCCCGATGCAAGGCACTCGGCGATTCCCGCCGCGATCGCCGTGCGACGATCGTACGCTTCGCTCTGCCGAAAGGCGATCACGCGACGCACCCATTCCGAAAACGACTCGCCCGGGGCTGCCGGCGGGGCGTTCCATTGCGACAGTTCCAAGTGCACGTGCGCATCGACGAACGCCGGGGTGAGAACGACCTCGCCCAAGGCGTGACGAACCAAGCGAATCGGCGCGTCGTTCTCGGGACGGTCTTCGGCAGACGCCGGAACTTCGCCGGCCGCGAACGGTTCCCCTTCGGTCCCGGCGATCGATCCCTCGACGCCGATGACGTGTCCATTTTCGACGAACACCCGCACCGAGGAAAGACTCGGCATCGCGTCGATACCGAGCGATCGGTCGGCCGAAAAGACGTGAACGGTTCGCTGAGCGGAAGGCACCGATACCTCCTGGCCGCCGTCCGAGTGAACATCACGCGGCACGCAGCGCCCGGCGCCGCGATTTCGCCGCGTTTCGGAACGCGTACAAGATCAAGATCGCCAACGCGAAGCTGGCCATCACCACGGGCCAACGAACGAGGATTTCGCCCCCGCGGAACAAAACGAAGTGCTCGACCCAGCGGTTGCGGAGAAACCAATCGGCCGACGCCCGCGACCACAACACGCCCAAGGCATTGTGCGTGAAATGGAAAGCCATGCACGGCCACAGGCTGTCGGTCTTGACGGCCAACCAGCCGATGACCAGGCCGACGAAAAAGGCGATGATCGCCTGTTGCAAGATGCTGTGTCCGGCGGCGAAGAAGAACGATGCCAGCAAGACGGCGTGCCATTGCGACCGCATCCGCCGGGCGCCCGACAGGATGAACCCCCGGTAGGTCAGCTCTTCGACCAAGGCCGGGGTGGCGGCCACGACCAACAGCATCCGCCACAGGGGGATGTCGGTCAGCATGTAGGCCTGAAGGGCTGCCTGCAACTTCGGATTCATCGGATACAGCCGCATGACCCACTGTTGCAAGGTCAGCACGGCCGGGTGCAGAAGCAACGCCAATCCGACGGCGGCCGGAATCGCCCACCAGCTCGGCAGCCGCAGCAACAGCGTTTTTCGCGGACTCGAGGTCATCGCAAAGGTCATCAGCAACACCGGGGGCAGGATGATCCCCAGTTGCGTCAGCAAGGCGATTTGCACGAAGTCGAGTTTCGCCGCCCAGCTTCCCAAGGCATTGGTCGCGAAAAACCGCAAGAAGATGATGACCAGCCCGCAAGCGACCGCCGCGGCAAGAGTGGGAGTCGCCTCGCGGCGGGCGAAGGCGTATTTCAACCACGGCCCCAGCTCCAGGCGTTCGCCGCCGCGGAACAAGGCATTCTCGGAATTGAACTGCTCGACCGCCCACCGAACCGAAAAGTACACGCCCGCCAGCGTCACCGCCGAAACCGGCAGCACGTACGGAAGCGTTTCGGCGTAGTTGCCTTCGATCAGGTTCTTGAGCAGCAAGACCAATCCCGTCACGGGGATCAGGCTGTTTCCCAGATTCAGCTCCAACCGCTGCGCGACCGGCAACCCGACCAGCGGCAGCGTGACGAACAACAGCGGCATCAGGTAGTACTGGCCTTCTTTCGTACTGCGGGCGAAGGCGGCGATCGCCAACGCCAACGCACTGAAGACGGCCGCCGCCGGCGGCAGCGCCAACGCCAACCAAACCACCGCCAACAGCGGCGGTCGCCCGAAGTTGCCCATCTGCGAAAAGGCGAACACGCCGGTGATGCCCATGCTCACTAGGTTGAGCGCAGCAGTGACCATGCTGAACACCATCACGGCGCCGAGTTTGCCCAAGACGATTTCCGAGCGTCGGGCGGGGCTGGAAAGCAGCGTTTCGAGCGTGCCTCGCTCTTTCTCGCCGGCGCACAAATCGACCGCCGGATAGAACGCACCGGTCAGCGTCCACACGACCAGCAGCACGGGCAGAATCTTCGACCATACGACCGCGCCGCGCAGCCCCGTGTTCTCGGCGACGTCTTCCTGCCGAACCTGAAACGGACGAACGGCCTTGGGCGACAAGTTCTTGGCCGCCAAGTTGCGTTCGCCGACGCGATCCAACCATTCGCGGATCACCGGTTGCAATCGCTGCACGGCCAATTGCGAGCGTTCGGTGGCCGTCGAGTGGATCACCTCGGGGCTGGGGATTTCGAGCGTGTTCTCACCGATCGGCGCTTCGTCGGCTTCCGATTCGAGATCCAGGTCGTCCGTTGTGTCGGAACCGTCGATTTCACCCCGGCGAATGGCCTCGCGAAAGGCTTCCAAGCGATCGGCGAACCCCGGCGGAAAATAAAGCGCCGCGTCGTATTGGCCGCCCAACACGGCCCGCCGTGCTTCTTCCCGCGACAACTCGCGTCCTTCGCTGCGGGCGAAGACGATTTCGATGTCCCGTGCTTGTTCGGGCTTGAGGAACAAGTCGGCGGCGAAACGATTGTTTTCGAACAGCGGCGGATCGCCCAACTCGCGCGCGCCGACCACCAGCACGCGGCTGGGCTTGTCTTGCATGAACTGCGAGATCTGGAAGAAGCTGATTCCCAACAGCGGATACAGCAGCACCGGCAGCACGGCCACCATGAACAGCGTGCGCCGGTCCCGCAACTGGTCGCGAAGCTCGCGACCGAATACCAGTTTCACGTTCCGCCAGGTCATTGTCGGGTGTCGACTCGCTCATCCGCCCGAGCCGCGGCACGGCAGCCGGGGACGGTTAGGATTCCACCGTTTGACCGAGTTCCGCCTCGTGTTGTGAAATGAGGTCGAAAAACAGGTCTTCCAGATCGTTCTGCTTGTACGTGTCTCGCAATTCTTCCAGTGTTCCCGACGCCAGCAATCGCCCGCGATAGACGATGGCCACGCGGTTACAAAGGCGTTCCGCCTCGCGCATGATGTGCGTGCAGAAAAGGATGCACTTTCCCTGGTCTCGCAGTTCGGCGACGGTATTCAACAACGACCGCGCGACGAGCACGTCGAGCCCGACGGTCGGCTCGTCGAAGATGACCACCGGCGGATCGTGGACCAGCGCCCGCGCGACCGACACCTTTTGTTTCATGCCGGTCGACATCTTTCCGCCCATGCGGTCGCGGATGTCGTTCATCTTCAACCGGTCGAACAACCGTTCCATTCGCCGGTGCAGTTCGTCTTTGGGGATGCCGTGCAACAGGCCGAAGTATTCGACCATCTCCCAGGCGGTCATTCGGTCGTAGACGGCCGTATTCGTCGACATGAAGCCGATGTTGCGGCGCACCTGGTCGGGATGGGCGACGACGTCGTATCCGTTGATGCGTGCCCAGCCGCCGGTGGGGCGCAGTAACGTGCTGAGGATGCGAATCGTGGTCGTCTTTCCCGCCCCGTTGGGCCCCAACAAGCCGAAGACTTCCCCCGGTTCTGCGCGAAAGGTCAGCCCGTCGACGGCTTTGAACGTTCCCCGCCGATAGTCTGTGTAGTGTTTCGTGAGATGATGAACTTCGATCATTGCAACGCGATGGCGTCGGTTGCGGGAGAACGCGGGGACACCCGTCTCGAACCGACCGGCGCGGGGCGTATCGTCGATTCGAGACACCGAAACATAACGTCGATTGTACCCGCTCCGCCCACCGGGCGCACAAGCCCATCCTGCACCTGAAGCAGTTCAACGTTCGCTTTGTTGCAACAGGGGTGATTGTAGGGATTAAAGCGGGTGCCGAGGGCGCATTTTCAACCGACGTCGACGAGCGCAGCGGCGTGTCCCTTCGGCAAGTTTAGCTTTTTCGTCGCGAGCGCTCGGCCGGATCACGCCGATTCTCGACGGCGGCGGCATTCGCAAGAGGGTGTGCACGCGGCGAAATCCTTCCGGCCTGCGCAATCGGCCGAAG
>CAYVVR010000261.1:0-6055 GCA_964454655.1 uncultured Planctomycetaceae bacterium
TTGCAAGCGGGTCGCGGCGGCCAGTCCCGCTTCGATCGTTTGCAGGCGTGCTTGCAAGGCGGTGCGTGTTTCGTCGTCGCGCTGTCGAAGCGTTTGAAGTTGCGCGGCCAAGGCGTCGAGCCGTGCCCGAAGCGTTTGCGACGAAAACGCCGGTGTTCCATCGGGCCGGTCGCCATCGGAAGGCGGTACTTGCAGCGGCCTGCCGAGGATGGCGGCGACGGCATCTTGCACCCGCTCGATCAAACGCCGCAACCGACCGCAGTAGGTTCCCACCGATCGGCTGCCGTCGGTGCCCCACAGCACGGCGACCACGCGGCCTTTTGCGTCGAGGATGGGGCTTCCCGAATCGCCTTCGCGGGCGGCGCCCGAAACGGCCAGCGTTTCGCGGCCGGGAAGCGACGCCTGACCCACGTAGCCCAGTGCGCGACCGGTGCGAAACAACAGTCTTCCGTCGCTGCCGTAGCCGCAAGTGAACAGGGGTTCTCCGGCAATAGGGGCACGAGCGGCCAGCGGCAACGGAGTCACGGCGACCGGCGGCGTTTCGAGCAAGGCGACGTCCCAACCGCGATCGACCAGCCGCACCCGCGCGGGCAAGCGGCTGCCGTCGGAAAACAAGACGGTCGTGTCGCCGGCGCCTTCGGCGAACAAGTGGGCGCAGGTGAGCACCCACGCGTGCGTTTCGGAAGTTCCCACGACCGCGCCCGAACCGTAACTGGCGGCGGTCCCTGTTCGGTTCACGATGCGGACGATCGCGCTTTGGTCGATCGGCACCGGCGGCACGGCTTGCGGTTGTCCGCCGGAAGGTACTCGGCAGCTTCCCCCGACGCATTGGGCACGGGCCGAAGCACCGTAGCCGCACGCCGCCGCGCAGAGGATCACGAGAGCGACGAAAACCGCCGTCGCGGGTGCGTATTGGATTCTTCTCTGTTCCGCTTGCAACATGGAAGGTGCCCCTTTTCGTCGATCGGTCGGTGCGGCTCACACGACGGCCGCGGCGTTTGCCGAGTTGGTCGGTACGGCGTTTTGATCGGGAAACAGCGTGCCGCGGTAGCACAGGTAGGCGCTGCGAGCGAGATCGGCCGGTTCCGTCCAGGCGTCGGCCAGGTGCGGAACCAGATCGACACCTCCGCCGATTCGCCAGGCCTGTGCCACCGCCTGACTACACACCGGCGGCGTCGAGCGATCTTTGTTGTCGCGCGTTTGCGGCGATACGAACCAGCGGACGACCGGTGCGTGTGCCGTCGCCAGCACGATCAAGCGGCCGAAACCGTACGGTTTGCCGGTCAGTCGGCGCATCCAGCGAACGGCCCCGCGTCGCGCCCGACGATCGCCGACGGTCGCTTGGAACCAATCGATGCGACCGGGCATGCGCGCGACGAGGTTTTCCAGGCAGACGGCGTTTGCACCGCGGAAAAGGCGGGTTTCGAGGCAGAAGAGCGTCTCGTCCCACCAGGCGGCCAAAGCGGCGTGACTGTGCCGTCCGCGTCCCGCGCGGGCGACCGGGCCCGCACTGCGAAACAACAGCACGTCGCCGTCGCAGATGTCGCCGAGCGCCGACGACAAGGCCAACGGAGCGATCGCCTCGGGTTCGGCGGAGACGGTCCAATGCCAAAACGCGAAGGGGATCATGGGTTCTCCTTGTCGTTGCCGGGTGGTTCGTCGGCCGGGTCGTCGAGTTCGCCTCGTGCCAGGGCCGCCGCCCGCACCTCGAGATATCGCCGCAAATGCTCGCCCTTGAGGTTCACGCCTAGCGGTTCCCAACGTTCACTTGCTGGTCCGCCGGCGGTCGACGATCGTTTGCCCGCGGCCGGGGCGGGCTTGGGGAGTCGTCCTGCCGCGATCATCTCCCGCAAGCGGCACACCAGGCAGGGAACGGCCGCAATCGCGCCGCAGCCGGGACAACGCCGGACGGCGATCGGCTCGACCGGTTCGGCCGGAAGTTCGTCGCGGCAGGCCCGGTGTTTGCCCCCGGCGACGCGATCGACGGTTTGGCGACTGGTTCCCAACCGCTTGGCGATTTGACGATGACTGAGGTCGCCGCGACGCAACAACGCTTCGACGGCGCGGACGAGTTGGGCCGAGATCACGGTTGTATCCTCCGGTTGTCGGGGCCTGGACACGGCGGGGGCAGTCGCCGGAAAATATACATCTGTACACGTATCCAGGGGAAAAAGAGACCCGACCTATCCGTCGGGTTTCAAGGGGGGGCCGGGCGGTCGAGACGTCGCTTCGGGGCTACCCGGCGCGACGCCCGCCCACGCACCGACGCCCAAGATAAGACATCAACCGGCCATTTTCAAGCGATTTTGAGCCACCTACGATCGCTGTGTGCCACAATATGCGCACAAAAGGTGCAATTGTGGCGGCGGAGGTGCCCCGAGAGACAAACGGCGGATCGTGACGGACCGCACGACGTTCTTTGGTCCGCAAGGCCCGAATGGTGAGGCACGGGCGAGCACGCACGGTGTCGGCAAAGGCACCTACGTAAAACGGCCCCGGAGAAGCGATCGACGACCGTGGTCTTCTCCGGGGCGCCCTACGGCGAATATCGGTGCGGCCGGTCGGTTCGGCCTTTGCGATCAGTCGGTTTTGCGCTTCAGGGCGAACGAATACATGTGCAGGCCGGTTTCATCGTCGACCACGAAGGCCCCGGCGGGCGCGAAGTACTTCGCCAGTTCGTCGGGCGTGGGCAGCTCGTTCGACTCCATCGTTTCGGCCAGGGCCTTGATGAACGGGTTCCCGCCGCGCTCGGCCCCGCTGCGAATGCCCCGGCGCACCGCCGGGTTGGTCGCCAGGTTCAAGAATTGGCGGATACCTTCTTCCGGCCGCGTGTACATCAACAAGCCGGGCTTGTTCTTGCCGGCTAGCTCCTTGACCTTGCTGAGCACCAACTTGAATTCGAGGTCGTCGGCCAGGGCGTTTTCGGTTCCCTCGTAGACGGCGGCCATTTCGCGGTAGAACTCGACGCTTTCGGTCACGACCAACCAACGGCCGAGGGCGCCGAAGGTCGGTTGCGGGCGGCGGACTTCTTCGGGCATGCCTTCGGGCCGTTCGCCCCGTTTGACGACATAGAAGGTAATCTTGCCGGACGACATCTCGTCGAGGTTCTTGCTTTGCTTCGCGACGACGCGTTGCAACAACTCGGCGGCGACGGCCTCGTCTTTCATTTCGATCGCGAAGGCCGTGCTTTGCGGATTGAGCTTGCCTTCGAACAACACCTGCGTGATCAACGACAAGCGACCGGTCGAACCGGCGATGAGGTCGTCTTCGAGCGAGATATCGGTGCTTTCTTTGAAGCCGTCGGCGATCGTGCGTTGGAAGTTGCCTTCGCCGCGAAAACCGTCGACCAATTTTTCGAGGGCTTGATAGGTGGCGGGCAAGTCCCACGTGACGGTCCAATAGTTCGAGACGTCGGCGGGGACGAACGGTTCGGGGGTGAGGTCGCCGGGCCGCATGTTGATCAGTTCGAGGACGCCCGTCCGGGGCTCGTCGAGCAAGATGTGCATCTCCGAGACGCTATCTAAGGGCGGTGCGTTAAAGGTTTGCGCCCCGCCGACGGCCGTCAGGCCGTCCAAGCCCAACACGGGCATCAACGCCAAGGTCAGTTGCATTTGCGACTGCCGCACGGCGATACCCCGCATCAATTCGATCGGGTCGGCAAACCACACGAAGTGCGGATTCTCGGTTTGCAACGAGCGATAGCGGGTCGCGATCATGTCGAATTTCTTGTTTTCGGAAAACGGCGGGGTGGCGATGCCGTCGACGGCACGTTCCAAGACGCCGCGGACGACCTCGATGTCGGAACCCAGCACCACGTATCCGTCGCGAACGAAGTAGGCGAACTCGCGGGCGCGGTTGCCGGTGCGCTCGTAGCTTACCAGCGTGGTACCGAGGATGTCGTCTTCGGTTTTCTTGGCGCCGCCGCGTTCCATGCGGGAGCCGACGGCCTGGAGCAGTTTCTCGACCGTGTCGGTGTGGTCTTTCGCCTCGATCAACAACAAGACTGCGGGGCTTTGGTTCGCCGAGGCGACGACCCCGAACGAGAGCTCACCTTGGAAGATTTGTTTGACTTGATCGACGGTAACACCGACGCGATCTTCGAGTTGCTTGATTTGCTCGCCGAGTCGGCTCCACAGGTCGCCGGCGAAGGCGCGCAACTTCGGGTCTTGGAGCATCTGTCCGCCGGAAGTTTGCGCGTTGGCCTCGAGAAAGTCGGGCACGCTGGGCACGGTAAGAAACACGGCGGTTTCTTCCGGGTACCAGTCGGCCGCCTTGATCGATTGGGCGACGGCTTGCTGCCGCGTCGCGAACAGACAGGCGACGAACAACGCCGCCAGGGGCAAAAAGCGTTTGCTGTCGATCATCGTCGTTTCCTTTCCGAAAGCCGAAGACACACACCAACGGCCGGAGCCCGCGCCGGGGGCTGCCTGCCACTGTCAGCTAGTACACCGAGGAACCGCCTTTCGTTACAACGGGGCCGACCGGGCGACTCCGAACGTCCCCGAGAACGACCGTTCGGGGGCAGGCACGCTCGGAGTGTCCGTCTTTTGGGGGGCGGTCGGTCGTTGCGATCGCTACAACCGGCCCCTCGATCAGGTCACTTGAGTGTTAAGATGGCGAAACAACGTGCTCTGGGAAGTGTTTCGGTGGTTATACTGGAAGCTATCGGCGACGATGGGAACCGGGCGAGCAGCCACGTTTCCCTTGTTGTCGGGTATTCGCTCGCGGCGGCGGTTTCTTGCGGCACGTCGCGGCGGAACCTTTTCGTTGGCCGTTGCATCCAACATGGCGTCGTCTTGCCGATTTGGGGCTGTTCGCTAGGCCCGTCGATCGGGCGACGGGCATCGGCGAGGCTTTTCCATCCTTTTCGGGCAAGCGCACGCAACTATCGAGCGATCAACCGGAGGCTGCCTTGAAGGCCGACAGGAAGCGTTCTTTTCGTGGGGGATATCACCGGGACGTGCGGCGACGGGGCGTTCGGGCGCATCGAGCCGCGCGCGTCGAAATGCTGGAGCCGCGGTACCTGCTCAGCGGCAACACGCCCCCGACCTTGGCACCGATCGACGACGTGGTTTTGTACGGCGGGGCGCCGCTGCATGTGGCCCTCGACGGCTACGACGCCGACGGCGACGCGCTGACGTACGAAATCAGTATCGACGATCCGTCGTTGGTCCAGGGCACCGTTCCCGACGGCAACCGCAGCGTGAAGATCGTCGTCGAGAACTTCGGCGAGATGACCTTCGAGTTGTTCGAGGACCTCGTTCCGGCCACGACGTCGCGGATCATCGAGCTTGCCCAAAACGATTTTTACGACGGACTCACCTTCCACCGGATCATCGACAATTTCATGATCCAAGGGGGCGATCCGAACGGCGACGGGACCGGCGGCAGCGGCACCACCTTCGACGACGAATTTCAACCGGCGTTGCAGCACACTTCGGCGGGCGTGTTGTCGATGGCCAAAAGCAGCGACGACACGAACGACTCGCAATTCTTCATCACCGACACGGCCACGCGGCACTTGGACTTCAACCACACGGTGTTCGGCTTCTTGACCGAGGGCGATTCGGTCCGCGAGGCCATTCAGGGAGTGCCGACCGACGCGAACGACAAGCCGCTGGCGCCGGTGACGATCAGCGACATGATCGTATTCGACGACGTGGAAAACGGCGTGTTGCGGCTGTCGGCTGCCGAAGGGGCCTCGGGCACGGCGCACGTGACGGTCACCGTTCGCGACGGAAACGGCGGTGAAGCCTCGCAGACTTTTACCGTGAACGTGCAACCCGACCCGATCGATAACTATCCGTACCTGCTGTCGATCGACCCGATTCACTTGGAAAACGGGGGTTCGGCAAGTTTCACGGTTCCGGCGACCGACGTCGACGGCGGCGCGATGGTCTACTACGCCGCGGCGCAGGGTTCCGACGCCGACAAGTTCACCGTCGACTTCGACGAAACCACGGGCGAGGGGACGATTTCGGTCGAGGCGGGGGCGTACGGGGTGGCATCACTGTTGGTCGCGGTGCGGGCCGAGACGCCTGCCGACTACTTCTCG
>CAYVVR010000262.1:0-6045 GCA_964454655.1 uncultured Planctomycetaceae bacterium
CTCTCATAACACATGGACCAGTTTTTGGGGAGCAGACCACGCGTTACTCGGTTTTCGTTGCGTCTTTCTTGTGAACTGCCGCGATACGGCGAGCTATCCGAACGCCCCCAGAGCCGTGCTTTCTTGCGAGGAAGCCCACCGGTACGCAGGAAGACGCCCTGCCCCAACTCTCATCAGTCGGCATTTCTTGCATTTTCCCTCAGGTAGGTGCGCGTTATGATACTTTTTCGCCAGCCAGGATCGGTTGGGCATCTGCCTGTCCCTTACGGCTTGTCGCGTGGCGCTGGCCGGTGGCCGTAGTGGAGACTCGCCGATAGCGGACGTTCCCGACGCTCCGTGGAAAAAATTGCCGCCTACCTGGGCATCTGCCGTGACACGATTGACAAATGGATCGAACGAAAACGGATGTGGGCACATAAGATCGGCAAACTCGGTAAGTTCTGCCGAAAGGAAATCGATCGGTGAGTAGCAAGCGGTGCGACCGCTCGCCGGCCGATGACGTTGGCACGACAAGTCGCCATTGCGGAGGTGATCATCAGTTGCGCTTCCACGACGGTAACCGGATTCCACTGGGACGGTGATACTACCCGCGGAGTTGCATGATGAATCCGTGCCGGGACCGCGTGATTGGCCCAACAGTTGGAGAGGGGAATCTACGGAAGTGACGGCACCAAAGGGACCCGTTGCCTATACGACGCGATTGCAAAAGGGCGGTGCGCTGCTTGAAGATATGCGTCTACTTGTGCGAAGTTGGTCGGAAGACAATCAGCATCACCAGCGCGACATGCTCATCGCCGAGAACGTGCTGGGCAAAGAAAGTCGAGCTCGAGCAGCGGACACTTATCGCCGCGCCTTCGTTCCGCGGTTTATCCAAGGCAATCCGCCCAATGCATGGAAGATCGTACGGGCGCTTGAAGACGAAAACGTTTCGGTCGATATCCTTCGCCCCGTATACTACTGGATCACTGCGCGGTCCGATCCGCTGCTGTACGATTTCGTCTGTGACGATCTGATCCGGCGATCAAGTCACGAGGAGATCCGGACGTCCGAAACGGCCCACTGGATCATCAAGCAGCTCGCTGCGACCGGTAAGTCTTGGACACCTACGGTCACGTTGAAAGTCGCCAGAGGAGTTCTGGCAACGTTGCGAGATTTCGGCATTCTCGAAGGACGAGCCAAGAAACGCCTTGCGGCGAGCTACTTACCCGTGGATTCTTTTGCGTATCTCGCTTTCGCTTTGCATCACGAAGGAACGAGCGGCCGGGGGCTCGTGGAGCATTCCGATTGGCGGTTGTTTCTCTTGGCACCACCGTTGGTTGAACGTATGTTTCTCGAAGCCGACCGGGCCGGTCTGCTCGAATTTCATGCTGCAGGCCGCATCGCCAGAGTCGAGTTTCCTGCACACGACTTTCCGGAGATGGCCCATGTCATCGCTCGAACAGCGCATTGAAGATTTGCAACGCGATTTGCTGACTACGCCGATGCGGATCAGTGCCTACCACGATCTGCCGTTCACGATTCTTCGCTACGATCCAAGGGAGGAATTTCCTTTTCGGAAGCATCTTCAGCTCCTGGCAACTCGCCTGAAAAATGCCGGCAAATGTGTCCATGTGATATCGCTCGCGCGGCTGTTATGGAAAACAATCGAAAAAACCGAAGGCATCGACGGTATCGTCGAAGAAGAAGAGCAATTAGGCTTTCTGCGAGCCCAAGAAACCGTATCGACATTGCTGTCCGACGAGGCCTTCTTACCGCTGCCGAAGCAACTCCAAACCCTGGTCAACGACTTGAATCCCGAGCAAGACATCGTGTTTCTCGTGCGCGTCGGCGCATTGGCGCCGGCCATTTATCGCTCGGCAAAGCTCTTGGACGAAATGCACGGCCGCACCATGGTGCCTATGGTCTTGTGTTATCCGGGAACACTTGAGGGAGAAAATAGTCTTCGGTTTATGGGCTTGCCCGAACGAGCTCAAACGGGGGCTTACAATTACCGTGTCAAAATTTACTGAGGGCAACAATGCAACAGATTCGCGAACTGTTTTCGAAACCGATTGATCGGCGGATTGAAGAAGTCATCAAGGTCGATCAGACGGACGAACAAACGGTACGGGACGAGCTTGACGAATACGTTATCACCCAATCGATCGGCGACCATTTCAACTCGATTTTTCATGCCATCGCCGACGCCCCCGCGAATCCCAATGAGGGAATCGGCGTGTGGATATCGGGATTCTTTGGATCAGGAAAATCCTCCTTCGCGAAAATTACCGGCTACACGGTCAGCAACCGTAAGGTATGCGGGAAATCGGCCGCGGAGATCCTCAAAGAAAAAGCACATCGCGAGCTTTTGCCCCAACAGGCACAATCCTTGGAGGCGTGCATCGACGTCATTTGTACCTCGATTCCTACCGAGGCCATCATTTTTGATGTTTCAATGGATCGCGGTGTCCGTACGGCCAGCGAGCGCATCACTGAGATCATGTACAAAGCCTTGCTTCGGGAGTTGGACTACCCCGAAGATTTCGATCTGGCGCAATTGGAGATCGACTTAGAAAGCGACGGGCTTCTTGATCAGTTCGTGAAAGAGTTCGAGGCGTTTTACGGCAAGCCGTGGAAGGTTCGCCGGAAACTCGGACGGGCTATCAACGAAGCCAGTGCTGTCCTACATCGAATCCAACCCGAGGTTTACAACGAGCCGGACTCGTGGGCCAAATCGATCGGCACAGGGCGAGCCGATATTACCCCAAACCTTCTGGCTGAACGAGCTTTCGAACTGGCGTCTCGCCGCCGCGCAGGCCGCGCGCTCATTTTTGTGATCGACGAGGTCGGCCAGTACGTCTCGCGAAGCGTCGACAAGATGCTCGACCTGCAAGCAGTCGTTCAGGCCTTCGGGCGCGAAGGCAAGAACCGCGTGAAAAACAAGCAAGCGATTGCGCCGTGTTGGATCGTCGTGACTTCCCAAGAGAAGCTTAACGAGGTGGTCGACGCACTGGATTCGAAGAAGATCGAACTCGCCCGACTCCAAGACCGATTCCCGTTGACTATCGATTTGAAACAATCCGACATTTCCGAAATCACGAGCAAGCGTGTTTTGGATAAGAATCCGCAAGGAGCCGAAGTGCTGAAGGCACTCTACGCCGAGCACGAAGGTCGCCTCAAGCAATTATGCCGTCTCGAACGAACAAGTCGAAACGTCGATATCGAGCAAGACGCGTTCGTGAAGCTCTATCCTTATCTTCCGTATCAGATCGACCTGTGTATCGACATCGTCTCGGGCCTCCGGTTGCGTCGTGGTGCGCAACGACATATCGGTGGAAGCAACCGCACGATTATCAAACAGGCGCAACAGATGCTCGTACACCCCCAAACCCGACTTGCCGACCGGCCGATCGGTCATCTGGTGACCCTCGACTTGGTCTACGAACTGTTGTACGTCGGCAATTTGTTGCCCAGCGAGCTCACACGTGAAGTCGACGACGTTCCTAAGCGGTTGCCGGACGACCAGATGGCGCACAGCGTTGCGAAAGCCATCGCATTACTCGAGGTGGTGACGGACCTTCCGCGCACCGCGCACAATTTGGCGGTCGTGCTCCATCCGCGGGTCGATGCCGAATCGCTGCTGCCGCAAGTGGAAGCGGCTTTGAAAAAACTGGAAGACGCTCAAATCGTGCGCGAGTCCGACGAAGGTTACAAGTTGTTGACCGTCCAGGAAAAGAACTGGGACACCACACGCCGTGGATTGGACCCCAAACCGGCCGATCGCAACCGTATCAAACGCGAACTATTACGCGAGATTTTTTCCGAGCCTGCTATTAAAGGCTATCGATACCAGGGCAAGAAATTGTTTCCCTTCAGCTTAAAGATCGACGGAGAGATGGTGGACGGCTCGGGGCAAATTGTGCTCGATTTACAGCTGGCCGACGACCCTGCCGAACTGGCGACGTTGGCCAACGAGGCGGTAAAGCAAAGCAACAATCAGCCGGATGAAGTCTTCTGGATTTGCAGCCTGACGGACGAAATCCACCGGTTGATCGAGGAGGTTTACCGATCCCGGGAAATGATCACCATGCACGAGCGGATTGCCGCTCAAGGAAAATTGTCGCCCGAGGAGACGTCTTGTCTATCTCAAGAGAAAATGATCCGTGACCGGCATCAACGCGCGCTGCGTGTGGCGCTGACCGATGCGATTGCCGGCGGAACGGGATTTTTCAGAGGAGTCCAAAAAGACGCCTCCGCATTGGGCAAGGCGATCGGCGAGGTTTTTGCCGGGCTGCGCGACTACGTGATTCCGCTTTTGTATCCGAAGTTCGAACTGGGCAACCGGCCCGTGAAAGGGGACGAGGCCGAAAAGTTCCTTACCGCAGCCAACCTGAATGGACTACCGCCGATTTTTTACGACGGCGACGACGCTCTGAATCTTGTCGTCAAGCAAGGCGGTAAGGCCGTTCCCAATTTGAACGCCGAGATTTGCCGGGAGGTCCTCGACTATCTCAAACACAAACATTCCTACGGCGACAAGGTGACCGGCAAGTTGTTGGATGCTCACTTCGGGGGCCTCGGCTATGCCTGGGACCGTGACGTCTTGCGGCTGGTGCTTGCCGTCCTGTTGCGCGGCGGTGCGATTGAAGTCACCCACCAAGGTCGCAAGTACCGCGATCACAATGAACCGGCATGCCGCCGGGCCATCACCAATAATGCAGCCTTCCGGAACGCCTCATTCGCGCCGCGAGAACCGATCGACCTTACAATGCTCACCGACGCGGCTCGGCATTACGAAGAAATCACGGGCAACGAGGTGGACATCGAAGAAGGGGCCGTCGCTCAGGCGTTTCAGCGACTGGCGGCTGAAGATCGCGAGCAATTGCTGCCGGTGCTTGCACAAATGAGAACGCTGAACCTGCCCGGTGTGGCGCATCTCGAAAACCTGCTCGAAACGATCGACGGCGTGCTTGACATGCCCACCGACGATTGCGTGAAAACGCTGGCCGGCGAAGGCAAGAGCTATCAAGAGGCAAGACTACGTGCGCAACGATTGGCCGCCGCCTTGAACAGTCAAAATGTGGAGCAACTGCGACGAGCTCGGCGCATTCTCGACACGCAGTTGCCCGTGTTGGCCGCCAAGGCACCGTCGGACGACCTCCCCGAAACGGCGAGTCGTTTGCGCGAGATGCTTGAAAGCGAAACCTTTTTCGAGCATCTGCCGGAAATACGCGACACGGTTCAAATGGTGTCGCAAAAATATAGAGACCTTTACTCGCAATTCCACCTGAAGCGTCATCGCAGGTACGTAGCCGCCGTCGACGAAATCAAAGGGCTGCCCGAGTGGGCGCAAGTGACCCAAAACCCTGAGATTTCCGACGAGCGTCGCGATGCTTTGCTGCTACCGTTGACGGCGAAGGTCTGTACTCAAGAGCTTGATCCCGATGAGGACGGGCTCGACCTGCCCGACGGTGCCGACGCCTGCCGCCGATGCCGGGCCACCGTTGCCCAGATGGAGTCCGAAACGGCCGCCGTGGACTCGTTGAAAATCGAGGTGATTGGAGAACTACAGAAGCTGGCGACGCCGGAAAAAAAGATCGTCCGCGTGCGCGTAGCCGACTTCACGGGCCGTGTGATCGAGTCGTCAAGCGACGTCGAAGAAGCAACGGCGCGGCTCAAAGAGCATTTACTGAAGCTGGTGGCCGAAGACGTGCGTATCGTACTGGAATGAAGCGGTCAAGTAGCCGATCGGTTCCGACATTCCAGGTAAAGAAAACGTACCGTTTCGCTCACAACATTGCATTGCACCAGGAAGGAACATGAATCACTCGATTTCCGACGCCGTCCGAAAGCTGACGCTCGCCGCCCGCAAGTTGCTGATGGAAGAAATCAGCGAGCAGTTGGAAGGAATCTACGGCTTTCCGCCCGACGGCAAGCTAAAGCCCGCCGAAGATTACCCCGCCCTTCGTCAGATTCCCGAAGCGGCCGAAACGCGACAGGCGCTGGAATCGCTGCTGGACGAGGCGCAGGCGGCCGGCATCGACGCAAAAGCTTCACGCGAAAAGC
>CAYVVR010000263.1:0-6042 GCA_964454655.1 uncultured Planctomycetaceae bacterium
AGGATTATCTCGTCGTCGACCCGATGGAAGTGGAGATCGGTGTCGGATTGATTCGGTTGGCCGATCCCAAACGTGGCGGAGACTTGCTCGACCGCATTCATCGCATCCGCAAGAACGTGGCGGCCGATATCGGGATCATTCTGCCGAAGGTCCGCATTCGCGACAACTTCCAGTTGGATCAGCACGCGTATCGGATCAAGATCGCCGGCGCGCCGGTGGCCTCGGGTACGGTCTATCCCGGCATGTTGTTGGCGATGGATTCCGGCATGACCACCGGAAAGATCCAAGGTGTCGAAACGAAAGACCCGGCCTTCGGTACGCCTGCTTTGTGGATCGAGCCGTCGATGCGCGATCGAGCGGAAATGTACGGCTACACGGTGGTCGACCCGACCGCCGTGATTGCAACGCACTTGACCGAAACGATTCGGCGGCACGCCGACGAGATTCTCACGCGTGATGCCACGCAACACCTGATCGACGAATTGAAAAAGACGTCGCCGGCGGTGGTCGACGACTTGATTCCCAACGTCATGCGGCTGGCTGAGGTTCAGCAGATCTTGCAAATGTTGCTGCGGGAACAAGTGCCGATTCGCCAGCTCGGCGTGATCTTGGAGACGCTGGGCGACTACGCCGGGCGGACGAAAGACCCGATCTTACTGACCGAATTCGTGCGGGCGCGACTGGCCCGGACGATCTCTACCCGCTACCGCGATGCCGAAAATCGGTTGTACGTGGTGACGTTGGATCCCACGCTCGAAGATCGGATTCGCGCGGGCTTCGAGCACAACGAACGAGGCCTGTTCATCCGCATGGCCCCGCAGATGATCGAAAAGATTTGTCGGGCGATCGCCGCGCAGGTGGAGAAGTTGACGGCTGCCAATCGACCGCCGGTCGTGTTGGTCAGTCCGCAGATTCGTGCCGCATTGCGTGAGATGACTGCGGCGCATCTGCCGAACCTCGTCGTGCTTAGCTACAACGAGGTCACTCGCGATACACGCATCGAATCGGTCGGGATGGTGGTCGACAACGAGAGATAACGATGGAAACCGCGTTTTTCCATAAACGGCGCGAAACCGGAAACCGTTGACGAGGATGCGAGATGGATATTCGCACGTTTCGAGCTTCAACCATGCACGAGGCGTTGGCGTTGGTTCGCAAAGAGCTGGGACCGGACGCCGCCATTCTTCAGACACGTGAGGTCCGCAAGAGCCGTTTGTTCGGGTTGCTGCCTGGCGCCCCACAGGTCGAGATTACGGCCTCGACGTCGGTCAATGTGCCGAGTCGTCTGCCGCCGCGGGAGCATCCTTCGGAGACGGCCGCCGTCCGTACGGCGTCTCCGGCTTACGCGAACCAAGGCGGGGCGGTGCCGGCCGTTGAGCGGCCGGTGGCTGCCGGCGTCGGTTCTGCCGCTTTCGACGGCGGGCTCGACCTCACGCGTGCGAACATGACGCGATCTGCGCGGGGAGACGACGATGTGCGCGGCCAGCTCGCGCAAATGCAGCAAATGCTTCAAGAATTGTATCGGAAGACCGGCGCGACGTCGCAACACGATTGGCCCGAAGCAATCTTCCGACTGTTCACCGATTTGATCGAAGCCGACGTGCCGGAAGACCAAGCCCGCGAGATGATCGAAACCGTGCGGGGACAAGCCGGTAGTAAGGAACTTTCCGATCCGTTGTTGCTGAAGACTCGCTTGGCCCGCATGGTCGAATCGGCGATTGCGGTTTGCGGTGCGATCCAAGTCATTCCCGGGCAGCGACGGGTGGCGGCCTTGATCGGTCCGACGGGGGTCGGCAAAACGACGACGATCGCCAAGTTGGCCGCCAATTACAGGCTCCGCGAGAATCGTAGTGTCGGGCTTATCACGGTCGATACCTACCGGATCGCCGCCGTCGAGCAACTGCGAACCTATGCCGAGATCATCGATCTGCCGATGGAAGTGGTCTCATCGCCGCGCGAAATGCGGGAAGCGATCCGGAAGTTGGCCAACGTCGATCTCGTACTGATGGATACAGCCGGTCGGAGCCCCCGCGACAGCATCAAGATTCGCGAGTTGCGGGCGTTCTTGAACGAAGCGCAAGCCGACGAAGTGCATTTGGTTCTCAGCAGCGTTTCGGGAACGAAGGCACTTCGCCAAACGATCGAGCAGTTCCAGGCGGCCCAGCCGACGGCGATGATCTTGACGAAGCTCGATGAGGCCCCTGCCTTGGGAAGTTTGTTGGAGGTCTTGCGAGACAATCAGTTGCCCTTGAGTTATCTGACCAACGGGCAAAGCGTGCCGGACGATATCGAGGTGGCGCAGGCCGGGCGAGTCGCTCGGATGGTCTTGGGAATCGAAACCGTTTAGACGCGAAACTGGCATAGCAAGCGAGGTGAATCGTGTATACGGCACACGATCAAGCATTTCGACTGCGTGATCTGGTCCGGCGCCGCTTGGCCGGATCGGTGACGGTGCCGCCGCTGCTCGTGCCGATCTGCGCCGGAAGCCGCAAGGTCGGGGCGACGACCGTAGCGGTCGTCGTCGCCGAACGTCTGGCCGACGAGGGAAATCGCGTCCTTTTGGTAACCTCGGAGAACGCCTCCGCAGAGCAGGGCGACAGCACGGAACAAGCCGCCGGTTGGCAAGGCATGCTGTTCGGCAATGTCGGATTGATCGAAGCCGTCGAGCCCGGAAGCCGCGGCATTCTCGTCTTGCAACCGGGAAATAACGCCGGCCTATTCGGACATTCGGGACGCGTGGAGAGAAACGGCGATATCGTACCGAAGTTGGCGGCGATCTTGCGACAACAGGCCGAGGCCGACTACGTACTGATCGACGTGGGCGCCGGTTGCGGTTCGTGGTGTCGCGCCTGGCTGGATGCCGCCGATGCCGGATTGCTCGTTTGTTCGCCCGACTCGACGGCGATCGTGGCCGGCTATAGCTGGATGAAGTCGGTCGGTGCGCAAACGGTGGCGCATTCCGTCGCCTTGGTGCTCAATCGAGCTGCCGATCCGCAAGTGGCCGCCGACGTGCGTCGGCGATTGGAAGAAGCGTGTCGGCGATTCTTAGGCGTGTCGATCGAGTGGGCCGGACGATTGCCGGAAATCACAACCTCGGAAGAGGGTGGCGTGCCTTGGCGTCGAACGTACGGTCCATTGTGCCGCGAGGCAGGGGCCATCATCGAACACGTTGCAGAACGCCGTCGCCGACAGCGTACGGCGTTTTCCGGGCGAAGCGAAGCAACGCTTGCGACGCGCAACACCGCTACGGCTTTGCTCGATGATGCCGCGCAGCCGGCAAACGACGGCGATCGGAGCTAGCTACGGTATCCGGGACAAGAGCCAAAATCGGAGAAAAAGGCGTAATTGTCGCGGCTGTAAATGCCGATACCAAGAAGGAGACTGAATAGCGTATTGCTTGGCAAAGTTTAACGCTTGGGATGAGTTGGTGGGCCGTCGCGAGGCAGGGCTGTGGCGAGAATCTACGCAGGAGTCCTGGGAACGTTGGCGATGACCGCAACGCTCATCCATGGGCTGCTACATGCGGGCAGCACAAACGAAGTGTTGTTTCGGGCGTGGATGGCCCTTTGCGTTTTCAGTGTGGTCGGCGCGATTGTCGGAGCCGTCGCCGACCGGCTAGTGACCGAAGCCGTCAAAGAACAGATGGAACGGGAATTGGCATCGCAACACGGCACTTCGCAAGGGCAGGAAGAAGGGACGGCCCGATCGTCGTAGTTCCCGTTGAACTCAGCCGAGCAACGCAACACGGAATTGGTAAACGCGTAGGAAGCGGCACGATCCTTTCCCGTGGAAACGACGCGCCGCCAAGGAATGCACCTTCAGGGAGGAGCCCATGGCGACGACTCTCGCTCCGGAAGATGTGGAGCAGTTGTGGATCGCGTTCAAGAAAGATCCCACCAACAAAGAGCTTCGCAATCGCCTGGTGGAAATCTACTTGCCGCTGGTCAAGTACAATGCCGAACGCATCTGGTCGCGCCTGCCCGAGGGCGTCGAGCTGGACGACCTGATCTCGGCCGGCGTTTTCGGCCTGATGGATGCCATCGATGCCTTCGATCTGTCTCGGGGCGTCAAGTTCGAGACCTATTGCGTGCCCCGAATTCGTGGCGCCATGCTCGACGAATTGCGGACCATGGACTGGGTGCCGCGGCTTGTGCGGGCGAAGGCCAGCAAGCTCAACGAAGCGAAGAAGAAGTTGGAAGCCAAGCTCGGTCGACAACCGACTGAAAACGAGCTAGCCGAAGAACTCGGCATGACCGTTCCCGAGTTGGAGCGGATGATGGTCGAGGCCAGCGCGGTCAACCTGGTCAGCCTGAACAAGAAATGGTACGAGACCGACAGCTACAAAGACGTTCGGGAAATCGACATCCTCGAAGATAAACGCGGAGAGGATCCGACCCGCCGCATTCAGAAAACCGACTTGATGCGGCTGATTACGAAGGGGCTGAACCGCAACGAGCGGCTGATCATCATCCTCTACTACTACGAAGAGCTTACGATGAAAGAAATCGGGGCCACGCTCAATCTTTCGGAGAGCCGCGTAAGCCAAATGCACAGCTCCATCGTGCAGCGGTTGCAACAGCAACTGGCCAAGCGCCGCACGGAGTTCGGTAGCTGATCGTTCGAACGTGGCTTTGAACTCGACGACCACGCCGTAGGGAGCGTCGTGCGACGCTCCCTCGCTTTTTGATGCTAGCGTCTCTTAGACGTTTACGAAGGCCGTCAACAGGACGCTCAGAATCAGTCCCAACAGGATGATGGCGGCGACGATCTTCCACATCGGAAGCGACGGCTCGATTTCTGCCGGTGTGGTTCCGGCCGTGTCGTGAAGCTGTTCCGGCGAGACGGGAATTCCGTCGGGGAAGGTGTAGTCGCACCACGCACAGCGGTTCGCCATGCGTGGACGAAACGGTTCGTCGCAGCTAGGACAAATCACCAGCTCCGGGGCTCCTTCGACGTATCCCGCACCATCGTCGGCAGTAGGATCGGGCCGCCTGGCGATCACATCGGAGGTCTGCGTGCTGCAACCGCATTTCTCGTTGCCGCACGCTTCTTTCGGCTCTTCGGTCGTTTCGAATTCTTCCGGCGCGACGGCATCGGGCATCAAGAATTCGCTGCCGGCCGTTTCGCAATAAGGACAAACGGCCAGCCGCGGTTTGCCGCACTCGGGACATACCGGCCACGTGCTTGCCGTGCGAGGAGCCGACGACTCAGAAGAAGCTTGGCTTTCCGACTCGCGCAACAAATCGAGCGCTTGCGTTTCTTGTGACTTGGGAACCCGCAGCGTGTAACGGCGCCGAAAACCGTAGACGTCGGTCATTCCCATTGCGGCGCCGAGTTGCTCGGGAATCTCGGCATGTAGCCCGCGATCCCGCAAGCGTGCACACAGGTCTTGGAGTTCGATCAACGAACTGCTTTCGGCAACGGTGACCCAATCGTCCGTCATGGCGGATGCCTCCGACAATGAGAGTCGACAGGAGGATTCGAGTGCCGCCATTATACGGGTTTCGCGCACCGAGGTCACAAGACGCGGGACGAACTACGCACCGGGCCGCATGTCTTTTCGGCGACCCCAGTCAGCACGGCTTGATAACGGACTCGGATCGTTTGACCCGCCGAGGCGCGCGATGCTTGGCAATCAAGCGACTCAGATCGGCACGAATCGTTTCGCAGAAGTTTTCGTAGGCCTCCCGCTCGACTCGGATCGGCACATCCGAGGCTTCGTGTGCTCGGCGACTGTCCCGGCTGCAATCGAATTTTGCACCCTTCATAAAGTCACCTCACGCGGAAAAGAAGAGATGTAAGCGGGCGTATCGTCGGGATCCGGAAAGCGGAGGCCCTCTGTTGATTGGATCGGCCGGATCACGCATCGGTGATCGGCGGATTCTTCAGAGATCGTCGCAATCCTTCCCCAACACCTTCCACGATAGTCGGTTCTTGTCGCTTGGTAAAGCGATCGGTTTCGGTGAAATCTTGCCGGTAGTCGGTCGGCCGGTGATTACACCCCCTCGAAATCCCGATGACGATCGGGCGTAAGTTCCAGGC
>CAYVVR010000264.1:0-6018 GCA_964454655.1 uncultured Planctomycetaceae bacterium
CACATAACGTGATTTGCACTTATGGTATATCAAAGAAAGTTGCAATACACAATGATTTTGTGCCGTCGCATACCGCGTATAAGGGAGAATACAGCAGCCAGCGAGCAAGGGGGGCGTCGGAAAGACCGATTCGCGAGGGCGATTACGGCGACAGTTTCCAGATGCGCACACGCTTGTCGGTGTCGCGGGCGATCAGGTAACGGCCGTCGGGCGAGAAGGCCACCGGTGCACCGAACCCCTCGAATACGGCGTGGCAACGTCCCGAGGCTACGTTCCACAATCGCACTTCACAGCGGCCGGTCGGCGACGGCGGCGGCGAGCCGCTGACCAACGTGCGGCCGTCGGGCGAAAACGTCAGCGACGTAATGAAACACGGGGTTTCGTCGAATTGCCGAATCAATTCGAGCGAATGGGCGTCGTACAAGAAGATGGCCGGCAACGTCGTGCTGACCGCCGCTAGGTACGCACCGTCGGGGCTGAAGACCATATCGGCGGGCGAGCGGGTTTGCAGACGCGTTTGCGACAAAAGCTTCCACTCGTTCGTATCCCACAACTGGATGTAGCCCAGATCCGTGCCGACGGCCAGATGGCCTTCGACCGGAGAGAGAGCCAGAATCACCGGAGCCCCCCGGGCGGACGAAAAGGCGCCGATCGGTCGGGCGGTGGACGTCGCGAAATCGTACCGATACAGACTTCCGCTGCGATGGCCCGTGTACAGGTACTGCCCGTCGTGCGAGATGACCAACGAGGTCGCTCCACCGGGCAACCCTTTGAGTGTTTTGACGGCTTCCAGCGTTTTGGCATTGCGGAGCACGAGCTGGCTGTTCTTTTCGATGCACACGAACTGAGAACCGTCGGGCGTGATCGCAAACCGACGCGGCTGCGTCAGTCCGCTTTCGGTTCGGGCCAAACGTTTCCCGTTGTTCAAGTTCCACAAGCTCACCAAGCTGTTGGGAGGGCCGCCTTCGACGGTCACCAGCCGATTCGCGCCGGGCAAGAACTGGGCCGCGTTGACCGGAAGCGTCGTCCCCCCGAGCACATCGGGAATCTTCGGGGCGTTCAAATCCCAGATACTGAGAATCCCCTCCGAGACCGTGTAAACCGTATGGTCGTCGGGCGCGAACACCGCCGAAACCGCGTGCCCTAGGTGGGCCGTCAATTCACGAACCGGCGACAGGGTTTCCACGTCCCAAATGCGTGCTGCGAAATCTTCCCCCGAGGTGATTACCTTCGTTCCGTCGCTGGAAAAGCCCACCGTCCGCACAGGAAACAGATGGGCTTCGCGAATGTATCGTTTTTCCTTGGTTGCAAAGTCGTACAGCACGAGGTGGCGGGCGCCGACGGCCGCGAGCGTATTGCCGTCGGGTGAAAACGCGACCGACAGAATCGGGGCGCGGAACTCGCGCCACGTCTCCAGCGGCGCTAAGTCGGGCCACGACACGATGCGAATTTCACCGTTGCCCAATCCCAGGGCCAAACGAGAACCGTCGGGCGAAAACGCGGCCGAACGCACGCCCGGCTTGATCTCCGACGACGGCATTTCGAAGCCTCCGGGCACGTCCCACACCCGCAGACCGTAATCGGTTCCGGCAACCAACACACCGCCGTCGCGGCTGAATTCGACACACCAGGCGACGCCCGACTCGATGAACGATTGCGATTCTTGCTCGCCCGCGACCGTGTCCCAAATTCGCAAGGTTTGATCGTATGCGGCCGAAGCCAGGTATCGACCGTCGGGCGAAAAGGCCAAGCAGGCGATCCAGTCGGTGTGGCCGTACAGGTTGCACGACTCGTTGCGGGTTTCCATGTCCCAGATCGTGATGTCGCCGCTCCAGGTTCCGCAGGCTAAGCGACGTCCGTCCTTCGACAAGGCGATGCGGCGAATCCACCGATCTTTCGAGGCCTGACTACCGATCGTCGTCCGACCGGCGGTGCACATCGTGTGCAGAATTTGCCAGGCCGCGTCGCGCAGATCGGTCGGGCATTTCTCGGGATCGTCGAGAATCACCAATGCCTGGGCCGGGTTTTGAGCCATCAGTTCGCGGACGTGTGCAAGCGTTTCGGCGTAAGCCTGTTGCCGGCTGCGGTCGCGTTGCGAGACGATCTCTTCGGCCTGCGAGCGGGCGACCTGTTCCCAACGTTCACTGGCCCGACTTGCCGACACGAATCGCTCACGATACCACCACATGCCGCCGCTGACGACGGCCGCCACCAGCAACAACACGGCCGAGGCGATGACGGCGTCGCGGTGCCGCTTGGCCCACTTCCATACGTGCTCCCACCAAGGTGCGGGACGTGCCAGAATCACCCGTCCCTGCAAGAAGCGGCGTAGGTCGTCCGCCAGTTCTTCGGCGGTCATGTAACGGTCGTCGGGATCCTTCTCCAAGCACTTCAGGCAGATGGTCACCAAGTCCCGCGGCAGATCGGATCGCAATCGATTGGGGGATATCGGTTCGGCCGTGCGAACCTGCACGAGCGTGTCGATGGTCGATCGACCGCGAAACGGCGGACGCCCCACCAACAGTTCGTACAGAATCGCGCCCAAGGCGTAGATGTCGGCACGCGGCCCGATTTCCCACGGCCGGCCTCCGGCCTGTTCCGGCGCCATGTAGCACGGCGTTCCGATCAACTCTTCGCCGCGCGTGGCGGTCGAGTCGTCGTCGAGCATCTTTGCCAGGCTGAAGTCGGCGAGCTTGGGGGTGCCGTCTTCTTCCAGCAGCACGTTCGCGGGCTTCAAGTCGCGATGCAACACCCAGCGATGGTGCGCGTAGGCGATCGCCTCGGTCAATTGCAAGATCAGCTCGGCGGCACGACGGGGCTCCCACACCGAGTCGTTGCGATCGGCCAACGAACCGCCTTCGACCAACTCCATCGCCACCAATTGGCACTGCTCGGTTTCGGCGATTTCGAACACCTGGACGATGTTCGGATGGCGCAACCGCGCGGCCGCTTCGACTTCGCGGCGGAACTTCCGGCGGATCGACCGATCGAGATCGGGACCGGTGCGGATCACTTTCAACGCGACGATGCGATTGAGCTTCAGGTCTTTCGCGCGGTAGACGACGCCCGAAGCCCCCTGGCCGAGAATGTCGAGCAGCTCGTAATGGGCCAAACGCCGCCGGAGCGTTTCCCCTTCGGCTTCCTCGAAGTCTGTTTCGGAATCGGTGTCGCTCTGCCCTTCGTCAAGGTGAGGTTCGTCGAAGCCTTCGTCGGTCTCACCGAGAGACCAAGGCAAGGTCTCGGCCTGTGAATGAACGGCTTCGTGGACAAAGAAAAGTTCTTCGAGGTCGCTTTCGCGATCGGGGAATCGCTCGAAGTATTCGTCGAGTTCGGGATGTTCACCCGCTCGGCAGCGTGCGGCGTACTCGGTGTAGATGAGTTCGAGAACTTGCTCGTTCGTCAGTCGTTGCGGACCGAGTTCTTCGATGAAGCTCTCCGCCCGCGCACGATTACCGGCGGCGATTCGCCGCTCCAATGCGGCACACGCCGCTTGAAAGCGTTCCTCGAAGACCTCGTCGGCCGAGGCTCCAGAGGAATCGAATTTCGGAAAATGGGTATCTTGCGGCACGTGTGTGACCGGCCTTGAAAAGAACGAAAATGCCGGATCGGTCGGCAGCACGAAAGAGGGGGGCGGCTTCCTTCGGGGTTTCTTGCTTTGTTTCGCGCCCAATTCGATTATAATAGCCTGCGCCGAATCGAACGCACCGATTTCCGTGCGAATAGCGAAACCCGTTCCATGCGGAAGGATGGTCGATTTCGGTGGGAGCTGCCGCCCGGTTGCACATCGTCGGTACACAAACGGGACTTCTTTGGTGGCAGGCAAGAAAACGCACGATAAGACGGAACTCGCCGAGCGGGGGTTTGCGCAGCTCGTCGAAGCTGCTCAAACGGACGATGACGCTCTAACCGCGCTGCTGGATCGATGCGAGTCGAAGTTTCGCATCGTCGCAAGGGTGTCTCTAGGCCCGATGCTGCGCTCGCAGGTCGATACGCTCGACCTGGTCCAATCGATGAAGCGGGTGCTCATTCCAGGGTTGCGCACGGGCCGTTTCGACCTCGCCTCGCCCGAGCAGCTCGTGGCGCTGGCGGCCACGATCATCCGCCGCAAGGTGGCGCTTTACTGGCGGCGCCAACAGCGGCGCCAGGTCTACTCGCTGGCCGACGAAAAAGATCTGCCGCTTGGGTTGATCTCGGTAGAAGACGACGGCGCCGACCGCCTCGATGACGACGAACTCTTGAACAGCCTGCTCGATCAACTCGACCCCGAAGATCGCGAAATCTTCCAAATGCAATTAGAGGGGTTGAGCATCGTCGAGATTGCCCGGCGGACGGGACGACGCGCCGGGCCGCTGCGGGCGCACCTGAGCCGGTTGCGTCGCAAGCTGCGAGAGAAGATCGACGCACGCCTCCTCTGAGGGCGTTTCGCGCGGCAGCCCCATTCGCGGCGGTGCCTTCCCGCCTGCTCACGTACACGTTCCCCTCGCAAGTACCGTCGTCATCGTCACTGTTGGAATTTTTGCGACAGCCCAAACGACGGCGGTGATAGGACGGCACGATTTTCTTTTCCGCCCCCCCGCACGCTTGCCGACGTTGTAAAGCAAAGCCACACCGTCGGGGATCCGCTTCGCGAAGGATATCAAGCGTCCCCCTCGGCCGCCTGTCGGCCATTGGTTTTTGGCATTGCCCACAATGTTCTGTCGTACATCGGCCGATCGGCGAGCCGTTCCAACATCGGCCAAGCCACGAAAGGAAAACGACATGACAGCACGGATGGACTCGGCGCGACGCTTCTTCGTTGCCGGACTGTTGGTCGTGGTTGTCGCAATCGCTGCAACCGGCAAAGTTTTTGCTGAACATCCTCACGGCCGGACGATCGAACCGATCCTTCAAGACTTGTTTCTCGGAGAGTCGGTCTATCCGCAAGAGCGTGGTGAATGGCAAGTAACCACGGGGTTCTTGTGGGCCGAAAAGAGGGAACACGACTTTGAGATTCCGACGCTGATCGAATACGGCATTACCGATCGGTTGCAATTCGGCGTCGAAGTGCCCACGACATTCTTGCGCAACGGTCCCGACGACTACGAGGGCGTGGGCAACATCGAGCTCGACACTTACTACAACTTCTGGAACGATCCTTGCTCGCGGACGGCATACGGCATGGGCTTCACGATCGGGTTGCCGGAAGCCACACCGCATGTGGGAAAAGACGCCGTCCTCTACGAGCCGTACTTCGTTGCATACGGCGAAAACGACCTGTTTGCAACGAATGTGTACACGGCGATCGAAATCGAAGATCCGTTGGATGAACACGAAGACACGACCGTCGGCGCTCAGTTCGACGTTGCCTGCTTCACCGAGATTGGGTCGTTCGTGCCGTTGCTCGAGTTGGGCGTCGAGCTCGAAGAAAACGGCGAAACGCCGGTCCGGCTGGCACCGGGAATCTACTGGAAGCCCGAAGCATGGCCCGAAACCGAGTTCGGCGTTTCGTTGCCGATCGGACTGAACGAAGAAGCCGCCGACCTCGGGGTGTTCGTTTTGTTGACATGGGAATTCGGGACCGAATCGTCCGCCCGGCGTACCCGACACGGCATGCTCGAGGGCCTGAAATGACGATGCGTAGTCTTAGCGCGCACACCCGAGTGCTGTTGTGGCTGGGTATCGGGCTGGCGACCGCCGGCATCTTGACGTCGGTCGTGTGGGTACGTGCGCAACGCCTTCGAAACAGCCTTTCCCGTTGGGAAAGCGGTCGTACGACGTTGGAATTGCTCAACGCGTTGGATGCGGCAACCCTTCGTTTGAGCAAAGAGGCAAGCGAAATCGTTCTCATCCAAGAAATCGACCCCTCGGAAGATGAAGAATTCGCCGAGGCGAAAGCGTCGTTGGTGCGTCTACTGAACCAGCTCGAACAGCACAACCGGCTGGAACAAGACTTGCTCGACGACGAGGACGACTCGGAATCCGAACGCAGCGAAAGCCGCGCATTGGCCGGGCTGCGACAGGATTGTGAGCGATTCTTGA
>CAYVVR010000265.1:0-6014 GCA_964454655.1 uncultured Planctomycetaceae bacterium
CCGGGGGTACCGGGCATCGACGCTCGTCAAAGGTCTTTCCGCCGCCCGCAAGCCGTGGCCTGAAAACATCGACGAATGGGGACACTACCAGCACGCCGCCGACGGAAACCCGGTGGCACAAGACTTCGTCGTCGGTCCGCCGCGACACTACCAGTGGGTCGCCGGGCCCGAATATCTCCGCGCACACGACACCGATTCGAGCGTCAGCATGGCGGTGACGGCCGGGGGACGCATGTTTTACTTTGTCGACGAAGCTCCCTCGAGCACGCCCGGGCAACACGATCTGCCCGACAAGTGGTTTCTCGCCGCCCGCGACGCCTTCAACGGCGTGTTGTTGTGGAAGATCCCGGTTGAAGACTGGGGGTGGCGTGCATGGAAGCATACCTGGTTCTTGGCCCGCCCCGGCGATATCCCGTTGAACATTCAGATGCGCTTGGTGGCCGTGGGCGATCGCGTGTACGTAACCTTGGGGTATCGAGCACCGATCAGCGAACTCGACGCGGCCACCGGCGAGGTGCTGCGCATCTATCCGCAGACGGCCGGCGCAAGGGAAATTCTGTACCACGAGGGTACCCTCATCGCGAGCGTACCGGCGGCTTCGGGGGCCTTGCCTGCGCGGGTCATGGCCGTCGATGCCTCGACCGGCGAAACCTTGTGGATCAGTGAGAAAGACTATCGCGGCACCGACCAAGACTATATCCGTTGGAGCGAGTCGCGCGGCGGCGTGACACCGCCCGTCTTGCAACCGGCGTTGAACCCGGCCACCGACGGCAAGATCGTCGCCGTCATCGACTTCGACACCGTTGCCGCAATCGACTTCGCGAGCGGCAAAGAGCTGTGGCGAACGCCCATCCCCGACGAAGAAAAGGGGATGTGGCTGGGCTCGTTGATCACCGTCGACGGCGTGGTCGTCGTGGGATTGCCGCAGCAATTGCTCGGCTTGGACGCGACCTCGGGCAAGATTTTGTGGCGCAAGCCCAAGGCCCCCATCGGGCATCTTTGGTACGAATGGAAAGATCAGTTCGTCATCGACGGATTGGTGTGGACCTGGAACGCCGAGCTCGATACGTGGGACTACGTCCGCAACGGTGCGAAAGGCCGGACGAAGTTGCCGACCCACGTTGTGGCCTACGATCTGCACACCGGCGAACTGAAACGCTCGGTGCCGACCGGCCCGATCTTCCTCACCTATCACCATCACCGTTGTTACCGCAACAAGGCCACGCCGAAGTATATTCTCGCGAGTCGGCGCGGCTCGGAATTCATCGACTTAAGCGGCGAGGGACCGCACACGGTCGATAACTGGGTGCGGGGAACGTGCCACTTCGGGATGCTGTTGGCCAACGGGCTGCAATACGCACCACCGCACCCGTGCCGATGCTACGTGCTCGAGAAGCTCGGGGGCTTCAACGCCCTGGCGCCCGCCCGCGATTTGGGACCGATGCTTGCGCCCGACGACCCGGCTCGCCTGGTTCGCGGCCCGGCGTTCGGTGACGCCGACGGTCCCGCGGCTTCGGCCGACGATTGGCCGACTTACCGTTACGACGGGCTGCACAGCGGCGCCGCGCCCGGCACCGTGCCGGTGGAACAGGCCGTCCGCTGGAAAACCGAGCTGAACACGAAACTCACGGCGCCGACGGTCGTCGGCGATCGTGTGTACGTCGGCTTGCCCGAACGCAACACGCTTGCCGCACTCGATCGAACCGACGGCAAGATCGTATGGACCTACACGACCGGCTCGCGAATCGACAGTCCGCCCACCTACGCAAAGGGTAAGTTGGTGTTCGGTTCGGCCGACGGGTTCGTGTACTGCCTGCGAGCGCGCGACGGCGCGTTGGTGTGGCGATTCCAAGCCGCGCCGCAACAGCGACAAATCGGCGCGTACGGCAAACTCGAATCGGCTTGGCCGGTCCACGGCAGCGTGCTCGTGGTCGACGGCACGGTCTATTTCGCCGCCGGTAGGTCGTCGCACCTCGACGGCGGCATCGACGTGTTCGCCTTATCGTTGGAAGACGGTTCCCTGAAGCACCATCGGAACCTCAACGGCCCGTTCTACGATTCCGAGAACATCGAGGCCAACCTGGGCCTGCCGGAAGGCTATCTTGCCGACATCCTCCAAGCCGACGGCGACGCGATCATCATGCGAGGATATCGCATGGATCGCACGCTTTCCGAGGTCGCGCCGGCGAAGACGTCGACCTTGGGCGCCAAGGGCGGCTTTCTCGACGACACCTATTTTCAACGCTATTTCTGGTACGTCGATCAGGTCAACAACCACGCTCGGTTGGCCGTCGTAAGTCCCAAGATTGCCTGGATGGTGCGAATGTTCGACAAGATTTCGGCCTTGGATCCCAAGCATTACTTCACGCCGGGACAAGGCTACACGCTGTTCGCCGTCGATCGGGCGACGCGGAAGAACCTGTGGACGTTGAAGGTACCCGTCCGCGTGCGGGCGATGGCGACCGTCGGCGATCGACTGGTGACCGCCGGACCGCCCGACGTGCTCGATCCCGAAGACCCGCTCGGGGCCTTCGAGGGGCGCAAAGGCGGCCTGCTGGACGTGTTCGAGGCCCAGACGGGCAAACGACTGGCCGGGTACAAGTTGCATTCGCCGCCGGTCTTCAACGGCATCGCCGCGGCACACGGTGAGCTGATCGTGTGCCACGAAGACGGCAGCATCACCTGCCGCGGCGCGAAGTGACGTCGGCCCCGCCGGTTGCCTCGGCCGAAGCGGCGAGTCATGATGGAAAGAGCGTCGGCCGAAACGGCGGACGCACGGGCGTCGTCTCATGGGTGTTGGCTTCATCGTGTGCATCGGCGTAACGCTATCGAGTCTCATCATCGTTAGAGGAGAAACTCCCCCATGAAACGACGAACGTTTACGATGCTCGCGTTGGCCGCGTGCATCGCCGTGCCGACTTTCGCTTCGTTCGCCGCGGCGAACGATTCCGGCGACGTCTACGACGCCCGCATCGGCGAGAAGGAAATCCTTACGCCTCCGCCGCCGAAGGCCCCGCGTATCAACGGGCCGAAAGTCTACGGCGCGCGCCCGGGTCGAATCTTTCTGTACCGCATTCCCACCCAGGGTGTTCGCCCGATGCGTTTCGCCGTCGAGAACCTGCCCGACGGGCTGAAGCTGGACGCCGAAAACGGCATTCTCACCGGCACCGTGCCCTCGCAGCGGGGCGAGTACCCGATGACCTTCGTGGCCGAAAACGCGTACGGTAAGGCGCAGCGGCCGTTCAAGCTGGTCGTCGGCGACACGATCGCCCTCACGCCGCCGACCGGCTGGAACTCGTGGGGCGGACACATGGTCGACGTCTCCGACGCGATCATGCGGAAGGCGGCCGACATCTTCGTCGAACGCGGCCTGGCCGACGTCGGCTTCCAATACGTGGGCATCGACGATTGCTGGATGCGTCTGAATCAGGAGATGTACGACACCCGCACTCCGGGACAAATCAAAAAGCACGCCGCCTACGACTACGAGTCGACCGGCACGATCGGCCCGATCCGCGACGAGTACGGCCGCATCTTGCCCAACGGTAAGTTTCCCGACATGAAGGCGATGTGCGACTACATTCACAGCAAGGGCCTCAAGGCGGGCATCTATTGCACGCCCGGTCCGCGCACCTGCCAAGGCTGGGCCGGATCGTACGGACACGAACGCGCCGATGCCGATCGCTTCGCCGAATGGGGGTTCGACTTGCTCAAGTACGACCAATGCTCCGGCGGAAAGGTCCTGGCACAACTTCGCGCACGCATTCCCGGCTACCAGGTGAAAGACTTCTGGAAACCGATGTCGGACTACCTGCGCGTGCAGGACCGCGACATCCTCTTCAACTTGTGCCAATATGGGCAAGACGATCCGTGGACCTGGGCACCGTCGATCGGCATCCAGTCGTGGCGGATCGGCGGCGACCTGAACCACCACGTCGAAAACTATTTCATCAACGCCCTGCGGATCGCCGGACCGCTGCGCGAGTACAGCAAGCCCGGGCAGTGGAACGACCCCGACTTCATGTACATCCACCGCATCAAGAATGTCGGTCGCATGGCGGAACCCTCCGAGGAAATTCCCCTCGACACGAATCAGCGGTATCAATACGTGACCTTGTGGTCGATCATCGCGGCGCCGTTTTTCTTCTCGTGCGATATCGAAAATATCGACGACTTCACGATCGGCCTGTTGACGAATGCCGACGTCGTCAACATCAACCAAGACGAACTCGGACACGTCGCCGAAATCGTCCGCAACGACGACAAGACGGAAACCGTCATGCTCAAGAAGCTGGCCGACGGTTCGAAGGTGCTCGCCGTGTTCAACCGCGACGCACAGCAAGAACGCACGATCACCGTTTCGTGGGGCGAAATCGGTGAGTGCTGCGAATTGGAAGTATTCGACGTGTGGCGGCAAAAGCCGTTGGGTACGTACAAGGGCGGTATCTCGGTATTGCTCAGCCCGAACGGCGTGGCGCTGTTCCGATTGACGAACTGAGCTTGCGTCCGCAGGCCAAAGGCGACACGCCCGTCGGCTGCACGACGTGCGCAAACAAAAACGGCGGATCGATCCATCGCAGATCGGTCCGCCGCGTGTTCTTTACCGATGGATCGGCTACCGCCGAACGCCGATCAGCTACCCAGTCCCAACCGTTCACGGCGGTACTTGCCCGAGGTCACCCGGTCGACCCATTCGGTATGTTCCAGGTACCACCGCACGGTCCGTTCCATGCCCGACTCAAAGTTTTCCTGCGGTTCCCATCCGAGTTCCGCCTTGATCTTCGACGCGTCGATGGCGTAGCGCCGGTCGTGGCCGGGGCGGTCGGTCACGAAGGTGATCAGGCTTTCGCAGGGACTGTGCGGCAAGCCCGGTTTCAGTCGATCGACCAGCTTGCAGATCGTTTTCACGACCTCGATGTTCTGCATCTCACAGTTCCCGCCGATATTGTACGCCTCGCCCGGCTTGCCGCGGCGCAACACCGTCCGCAAGGCCCGGCAGTGATCTTCGACGTACAGCCAGTCGCGAACGTTCTTACCGTCGCCGTACACCGGCAACGGCTTGCCCTCGACGGCGTTGAGGATCATCAGCGGAATGAGCTTCTCGGGAAACTGGTACGGCCCGTAATTGTTCGAGCAATTGGTGATCAACGTGGGCAGGCCGTAGGTGTGATGGTACGCCCGCACGAAGTGGTCGGCCGAAGCCTTCGATGCCGAATACGGCGAGTTCGGTGCGTAGGGCGTCGTTTCGGTGAAGTAGCCTTCCGGCCCCAGCGATCCGTACACTTCGTCGGTCGATACGTGCTGAAACCGAAAGCGGCTCTTGTCCGCATCGTCGAGCGTGTTCCAATACTCGCGCGCGGCCTGGAGCAACCGGAACGTTCCCACGACGTTCGTTTGCACGAACGCCTCGGGACCGTCGATCGAACGATCGACGTGCGACTCGGCGGCGAAGTTGACGATCGCCCAGGGACGGTACTCGGCCAACAGCTTTGCCACCAAGGCCTGGTCGCAAATATCGCCCTCGACGAACACGTGCCGCGGATCGTGAAAGACCTCGGCCAACGAATCGAGATTGCCCGCGTACGTCAGTTTGTCGAGGTTGACGATTCGATCGGGCTCTTCCTGCAACCACTGCCGCACGAAATTGCTGCCGATGAACCCTGCCCCGCCGGTTACCAGAATCGTGTCCATGAGCGTCTCGAATCACGAGTGAGGACGAACGACAAGCCCCGGAAAGCCGAGGTCCCAACACCGTTTTTCCCAATGGTATCACACGGGAACGGAAAACCGCCGCGACCGGCGCCCGTTCCCCCGGTTCATGGGATGCCGCGAACGATTGCAGGCCCCACAATCCGCGTAAACCACACAGGCAGTCGTTTCCACAGGCGAACCGCCCGCTGATATTTGGGATTGTCCGGGCGAACCTCCGTCATCGTACCTTGCGTCGGCGCGTACTGCCACACCGCCGGATGGGGGACGGCGCCCCATTGTTTCTTGAATCGAAACGTGGGGCT
>CAYVVR010000266.1:0-6011 GCA_964454655.1 uncultured Planctomycetaceae bacterium
GCTCCGCCGCGGGGCGATCAGCTGGGGCTGAATTGGGTCGGCGACCTGGTCGTCGAGTGCGAGGCCGAAGTCGTCTCGGAAAACGGCACGCTGCTTTTCGATCTGGTCGAAGGCGGCAGGCATTTCGTGTGCAGCGTCGACATCGCCGGGGGCGAAGCCGTGTTCACCATCGACGGCGAGGAAGTCGGCCGCGCCGCGACGTCGCTCGACGGTCCCGGCACGTATCGCCTACGCTTCGCGAATGTCGACGATCAGCTCGTGTTGTGGGTCGATGGAAAGCCCTACACCGTTCCCTACGACACGTTGCCGTGGCGAATACCGCAGTTGGACGACCGCGATCGGCCCGTGCGGCTGGGCGCTCGCAAAGCCAACGTCGTCTTTCGCCATTTGAAGGTGTTTCGCGACATCTACTACATCGCGCATTTGCGGGCGACCCAATCGCCGATGTACGACTTCGATTTCGCCAAGTCGCCCTACCGGCACCTGGTGCCGGGCCCCGGGGCGGCCGACCGCTTCCGCGAAATGGTGCTCGAAGTCATGGCAAACCCCGACTATTGGAACACCTTCGCCGAAGGAAACACGCTCGAATTCACCTTGAAAGACGATCAGTACTTCGTGCTGGGCGACAACAGTCCGCAAAGCGAAGACGGCCGGTTCTGGCGCGATCAACATTACGTCGATCGAAACTTGCTGATCGGCAAGGCGATCGCGGTCATCTGGCCCCACTCGCTCGATCACATCCCGGGAACGAATATCCCGATCTTCTTATTCCCGAACTTCCCGCGAATGCGGCTCGTCCGCTGACGCCCACTTACGCTCTCGTGCAAAGGATGGAACCGATGACGCGAACGTCGACGGGCAAACGGATCGTGCGTTCGACCGCCGCCGGAGCTGAAACCGCTCCGCAAGCCATGCTGGCCGCGGTCGGGCTGGCCAAGGTGTACGGCCGCCGACGCGTCGTCGACGGCGTTTCGTTCGAGGTGCATCCGGGCGAAATCGTGGGCCTGTTGGGACCCAACGGAGCGGGTAAGACGACCAGCTTTCGCATGGTGTGCGGCATGATCCGCCCCACCGAAGGTAAGGTGTATCTCAACGGCCGCGATGTGACCGAGTGGCCCATGTACCGCCGCGCCCGCGACGGCGGTATGGGTTATTTACCCCAAGACGCCAGCGTCTTCCGCAAACTCACCGTCGAAGAAAACCTGCTGGCGGTGATGGAGCTTTTGAACTTCGACAAGAGAACCCGCATCGCCCGCTGCAACGAACTGCTGGAACAGTTCAACATCGCCCGGTTGCGAAAGTCGAAGGCCGGATCGCTTTCGGGTGGAGAACGGCGGCGTCTGGAAATCGCCCGTACCCTCGTCTCGAACCCCAAAATCATCCTCCTCGACGAACCGTTCACGGGCATCGACCCGGTGACGATCGATTCGATTCAGGACATCGTACGGTCGCTGCGCGAGCAGGGCATTTCGATCTTGATCACCGACCACCAGGTCCGCGAGACCTTGCAGATCACCGACCGCAGCTACGTCGTTCGCGAAGGTCGCGTGCTGTGCCACGGCTCGCCGCAAGAAGTGCTGGCGAACCCCGACGCCCGGCGTTACTACTTCGGCGAAGACATGGACCTGCCGTAACCGCCGCAGGCGCGCTAGGGCGTTAGGTACACCGAAAACCGATCGTCGCAACAACAGGCGTTGGGAAACGCGCCGGCGGGCTTCTCGGGGCTTTTCCGCAAGATCCGACCGGCGGCGAGAGACGTATAGCCTAGGGCGTTTACCCTACCCGCAAACCTTTGGGCAACGGCGGCAGCGAGGCGATGTAATCGGCGTATTGTCGATCGAGTTCGTCGAAGCTCGTGTCGCAATAGCGGGCGAGCGTTTCGGGAACGTCTCGTCCGGCATACACGTCGTTCAAGTACAAGGCCACCGCGTCGCGGTACTTGCCGCCGTCGTAGTGCATCAAGAATTGCGTCAGCCCGGCGGCCTGCGAATACAAAACGGCGATGCGGGCGTCGGTCTGGAACTCGTGCATCGTCATCCGGCAGAAGTCGGCCAGCGGAATATAAAACCGATCGACCTGGTAACGATATTGGGCGGCGATGACGCGGTTGTTACGCGGATCGCCCAGCACGTAGAAGGGCCCCTGCTCTTTCAGCGTCTCCATGTACATGGCGACGCCCTCGATGATCCAGAAGTTGCCGCGTTGTCCGACCGTGTTCGCCGGCTTGCGCATCTCGGAAAAGAGCTGATGCGTCGCCTCGTGAAACAGCGTCGTGCGATCGGCCGAGTTTCGATCGTAAAAGTAGGCCGTGCGGGTTTCGCCCACGTAAATGCCCACCGACTTGTCGATCTGTGGAAACCGCGTCCGCAAGGCGGCAACGTACTCGTCCCGCGAGCGATAGTAGATCACCTGGTGTCGCACCGAAGCGCTGCGCCGCGGTAAACGGCCTTCGAACATCGCGGCGACCTGGGCGCGGGTGGCGTAGAAGCCTACGAACAGTTGGCTCCACACCTGGTAGAGCTTTTCGAGTTGCTTGGCGAGTCGGGCGGCCGCTTCGAGCGACACGTTCGTAAGCACGTGGTAATGTTCCGTTTCGACGACCCAACCGTTGCGGATGTCGCTTCGCAACCGGGCTTCGTCTTCGGCCGAAATCCACCGCCGCCCCATCCGCCGCTGTCCCTGTTCGTACAGCTTCAGGTAACTTTTGGGGATCCAGCCGAAGCGGTCGTCCCAGACCTCGCCTTGGCGGATCTTTTGGGCCTCGAAGGCCGTCCGCCAGTCGTCGCCGTAACGCGTGTAGCCCAGCAGACGCCGGATCGCCGGGTGGTCGGGGTTCTCGTGGACGGCCGCCAACGTCAGGTTCAAAGCCAGGGCCATCCGCCCGTTCTTGGCCGCCGATTGGGCAAGCGTAAACAGCTTGTCGGCCTGATCGCGCCGCAACGACATCCACTTGCGGAACCACTCGCGAACGAGGTTCGAGTCGGACTCGGGCGGATCGGGATTCGCGTTGCGATCGAGTGCCGTCAGGTAGATGTGATCGGGATCGTAGGGCTGAACGTTTTCGAGGACGCGGCGGGCTTCGTCTTCCAGCCCGTTTTCACGACACCAGGCGATCAGCTCGTCGAGCTTGCGGCGATAGTCGGCGAACGCGCGGGTAACGGCATCGTCGAACGGAGCCGCCGCCAGCTCGCGGCAGTGCGGCGGGACATAGGCGGCCAAAGCCCCGCCGGCCAACGCGGCCAAAAGCCGCCGTCGGTCGATTTGCCGACCGAATGCCGTGTTCCCATCGCCGAAAGGTGCCATTTTTTTCTCGCTGTTTCTGCCCGTTGCGTGCTCGTTCGCCGGGTGGTGCTACTTCATTATTTTAGTCTACCGCGCCCGCGACGAGGGCGGCGCACCAAGCGACTTCGTCGCGCGGGCGGCATCCCGCTTGACAAAATAGGGGTTTTTCGGTTTTTGGGTAGCGCAAAACGGGCGCGAGAAATCTTGTGGCGGGGGGTATCTTTTCTCTATAACGGGTGCACCCCGGCGGGGAAGACCGCCGCCTGAGCGTCCTCCGCGCCCGACGACGAAAATCGACATGGGAGCCGTTCTTCGATGCGCGACCCTAGTACGATCAGCGACACGAACTCGGTGAGCGACGATCGCCGTCCGCTGTGGACACGCAGTTTCGCGGCCCTGTTGGTCGTTCAATTCACCGTCGCGCTGAACGACAACATCTTCCGGTGGCTTTTGATCCCCATCGGCAAAGAACTGTACCAAGATCCCGACGCCGTGCGATCGGTCGGATCGGTGATCTTTCTGCTGCCGTTCGTGCTGTTGGCGGGTTGGGCCGGAAGCGTCGTCGACCGGTACAGCAAACGCAGCGTGATGATGGCCGCCAAGTTCGCCGAAATCGTCGTCATGGTGCTGGGCATCGCGGCGATCTTGTCGGGCAACTTGGTGTTCTTGGCCGTCGTGCTGTTTTTGATGGGTGCGCAAAGCACGTTCTTCAGCCCCGCCAAGTACGGCAGTATTCCCGAAATCGTGGGCCATCGAAACGTGCCCGCCGCCAACGGATGGATCGGCATGACGACGATGATCGCGGTGATCCTCGGGGCGGTCATCGGAAACGCCATTTTCTCGCTGACCACGCTGCCGAACTGGGCCGAAAGGGCCGGCGGTGCGATCGGCCCCGGCCAATATCGCTGGTGGATCAACGCGGCCGTCCTCATCGGCGTGGCGGTCGTCGGATGGCTGGCGAGCTTTTTCATCCGCCGGTTGACCGCAGGCAATCCGCAGGCGAAGATCCCCGTGGTCCCGTTCGGCCAATGCGTCCGCGACTTGAAGCTGTTGATTTCGCACCGCGGATTGTTCCTGGCGGCTTTGGGCAGCGCCTACTTTTGGAGCTTGGGGGTCGTCGCGCAGTTGAACGTCGACAAGTTGGCCGTGCCCGAGCTGGTCGGTCCGGCCGAAACCGGTCAAGGCCTCGTCGGTCCGATGCTGGCGGTCATGACGCTCGGGATCGGCCTGGGGAGCATGCTCGCCGGTTGGTGGTCGGGAGGACGCATCGAGCTGGGCATGGTCGGCTTCGGTGCCTTGGGAATCGCGATCAGCGGCATTCTGTTCGTCGTCATTCCGCCGGGTACCGGCTATTGGCTGTCGCCGGCCTATTTCGTGGCCTGCCTGCTGTTGTTCGTCCTCGGGTTGACCGCCGGATTGTACGACATTCCGCTGTTGTCGTACTTGCAGGATCGCAGTCCGCCGGAAATCCGCGGTCGCATTCTGGCGGCGTACAACTTCCTGAGCTTCTTGGGAATGCTCAGCTTTTCGCTGTTGTTCGGTTTGGCGGCATCGAAGGGGGCGATGGCGATTTCGGCCCGCGGTATCTTTCTACTTGCCGGGTTGGTCACGGTACCGATCGCCGGGCTTATTTTCGTGCTGCTTCCGGTGGAGAGTCTCCGGTTCCTGTTCGCCCGCCTGTTCCGGCTGTTGTACCGGATGCGCGTCGTCGGCGTCGAGAATTTTCCCAAGGAAGGCGGCGCGGTGGTCGTCAGCAACCACATCAGTTGGCTCGACGGGCTGATCGTGATGTTGGCTTGTCCGCGCGATGTGCGCATGATCGCCGCCAGCGACTACGTGAGCAAAGGCTTGGCCGGTCGCCTGGCGCGCAGGGCGGGCGTGATTCCCATCCCGCTGGGGCGCAAGGCGATGGCCTTGGCCATGCGCGAGGCCCGCGAAACCGTCCGCAACGGGGGCGTTGTCGGGTTGTTTCCCGAAGGAGGCATCTCGCGGACGGGGCAACTGATCGGCTTCAAGCCCGGCGTCATGCACCTGGTCGACGACGACACACCGGTCGTCCCCATGTACATCGACGGCTTGTGGGGAAGCATCTTCTCGTTCGAGCGACGCCGTTTCTTCTGGAAAATTCCCAAGCGACTTCGCTATCCGCTGACGGTCTACATCGGCGAGCCGATTCGCGGGAAGAAGTCGCTTGAGCAGATCCATCGGGCGGTGGGCGAATTGAGCGTGCGGGCGGCGAACGACCATCGGTCGCGGTTCCTGGTGCCGCCGCGGCGTTTTCTGCGGATGGTGCGGACGAACCTCTTTCGCGAAAAGGCCGCCGACTCGCTCGGCATGCGCGTGACGGGCGCCAAGTTGTCGATCGGTAGTCTCGTGCTGCGGCGCGTCCTGCGGCGAACGTACCTCGCCGACCGCGACGCCGAGAAATACGTGGGCGTGCTGTTGCCGCCGTCGGTGGGAGGGCTGGTCGTCAACGCGGCGCTGGCGATCGACCGGCGGGTGTCGGCCAACCTGAACTACACGGTGTCGTCCGAGGTGCTGAATCACTGCATCCGCAGTTGCGGCATTCGGCACATCATCACCAGCCGCCGATTCATGGAACGGTTCGACTTCGACCTCGAAGCCGAATTGATCTACCTGGAAGACCTTCGCAACGAGGCGGGCACGTGGGACAAGGTGCTTTCCGCTTTGTGCACCTACCTGTTGCCCGCCGCCGTGCTCGAGCGATT
>CAYVVR010000267.1:0-6008 GCA_964454655.1 uncultured Planctomycetaceae bacterium
TGATCTTTTTCGGCAATTGGTTCCGGAAAGGCTTCACGCGAAAACCGATAAACCAGGAAGACTGGGCGGTATATATGGCGGTTGATGCGCCTTTCCGGGGGAGATGCAACTGTGAAGATCGTGTTTGCCACCAGCGAGGCGGTACCTTTCGCGAAAACCGGCGGTTTGGCCGACGTCTCGGGAACGTTGCCGTTGGCCTTGGCGCGGCGAGGCCATCAGGTGACGGTGATCTTGCCGGCCTATCGGCACGCGCATTTGTGCGGCATGCCCATCCGACCGTTGGGCATCGAGTTCATCGTGCAGGTGGGCAGTAAGACCGTGTCGGGGCATCTGCTGGAGAGCGTGCATCCCCATTTGCCGGTCTCGTTCATCCTCATCCGACAAGATTACTACTACGATCGCGAAGAGCTGTACAGCTTCAACGGACAAGATTACGCCGACAACTGCGAGCGATTCGTATTTCTCTCGCGCGGCGTGATGGAATCGATTCGGCTGCTCGACCTACAGCCCGATATCATCCATGCGAACGACTGGCAAACGGGGCTCGTGCCCGCTTACTTGAAGATCGAATACGGGCCGATGCCTCCGTATCAAAACGCCGCGTCGATCTTTACCGTCCACAACATGGCCTACCAGGGGCAATTTTGGCACTGGGACATGTTGTTGACGGGCCTCGATTGGAAGTACTTCAATTGGCGGCAAATGGAATTCTACGGCAAGTTGAACCTGTTGAAGACCGGGTTCGTCTTCGCCGACGCCATTACGACCGTCAGCCCTCGGTACGCCCAAGAAATTCAAACTCCCGAGTTCGGGTACGGCCTGGAAGGTATTTTGCGGGAACGCCGAGACGACTTGTTCGGTATCCTCAACGGCGTCGACTACGAAATCTGGAATCCCGACGTCGACAAGCTGATCGCGGTGAATTACGGCCCGGAAAACGTTCGTTGGGGCAAGCCGCAGTGCAAGCGGGCGTTGCAAGAGGCCGTCGGCTTGCCGTGTCACGAGCGCGTGCCGCTTATCGGTATGATCGGCCGGTTGGCCGAACAGAAGGGGTTCGACCTGGTCGCCGACTTGTTGGAGACGCACATCGACGCCTTCGAAGCACAGTGGGTGATCTTGGGCGCCGGCGATCCCGGCTTGCAAGACCGGTTCCGCGGGTTGGCGGAACGCCATCCCGACCGCGTCGCGGTGCGCGTGGAGCGCTCGGAGCAGATGGCCCATCAGATCATCGCCGGCAGCGACATGTTCCTGATGCCCAGCCGGTTCGAGCCGTGCGGGCTGACGCAAATGTACTCGCTGAAGTACGGAACGGTACCGATCGTCCACGAAACCGGCGGCTTGGCCGACACGATCACCGACACGAACGAAGCGATGCTGTCGGCCGGTTCGGCGAACGGGTTCGTCTTCCACGTGCCGGAAGTGTACGCGATGAACGAGGCGTTGCACCGGGCGATCGAGGCGTACCACAATCCCGAAGTTTGGGATCGAATTGTGGCCGTCGGCATGCGGCAAGACTGGTCGTGGGACCGTTCCGCCCGCCAGTACGAGGAACTATACGAACGAACCCGCGCGCGTCGCGGAAACACGTGATGCCCGCGACTTGCTATGAGCAAACAAGCGGTCGAAACGCCGAATTGCGAATGCAAAACGGGGCCGGAACAGTAGAGAATGCCTTACATCGACGGTAGCTCCGCCGACCGGTAAGGCATAGAATGAGGCACGGGCAAACCGCCCGTTTTCCACGACCCGTACATCCTGCTCCATTGCCGCTTCTTGGGCCGGTTCGAGACCATCCCGAGACGGACGACCTAGCGCCCATGCACGATATCGCACTCGCTTTCTTTTGGCACCAGCATCAGCCGTACTATCCCGACGACGTCGGGAACGAAAACCCCATGCCGTGGGTGCGGCTGCACGGAGTCAAAGACTACTGGGGCATGGCGGCGATTCTCGACGAATTTCCCGAGATGCGCTGCACGATCAACCTCGTCCCCAGTTTGCTCAAGCAGATCCGCGCGTACACCGAAGAAGGCCGACGCGATCGCCACTTCGAGGTGTCGGCCAAGCCGGCCGACGGTCTCACGCAAGAAGACGTCGTCTACTTGCTCGACAACTTCTTCATGGCGCACGTCGACCGGATGATCCGCCCCTTTCCGCGGTACTTCGAGCTGTACACCAAGCGCGGCTTCGGCATCGACACGGCCGAACAGGCCGCGAAGCGATTCACGCGCCGAGATCTGCTCGATTTGCAGTGTTGGGCGAACCTGTCGTGGATTCACCCCGTCGCCTTCGAACGCGATCCCGAGTTGGCCGAGTTCCGCGATAAGGGGCGGGGGTGGTCCGAAGACGAAAAGGCCTGGCTGCTCGATCGGCAACTGGCGTTGTTGGCCGAGGTGATTCCGCTGCACAAGAAGCTCGCCGAACGCGGGCAGATCGAAATCACGACCACGCCGTTTTATCATCCGATCTTGCCGTTGCTTTGGGACAAGCGGCTCGCCCGGCAGGCGATGCCCGATGTTCCGTTGCCGCAACACCTCGACGGTTATCCGGAAGACGTTGCCGCCCATTTGAATTCGGCCGTCGCCTATCACACCGAAGTTTTCGGCACGCCGCCGCGCGGCATGTGGCCGTCGGAAGGTTCGGTCTGCCAGGCGATCATCAAGTCGATCGCCGAAACGGGCATTCAGTGGATCGCCACCGACGAAGAAATTCTCACCGCGTCGACCGACGGTTGGGTTTCTCGCAACGAAAGCGGCTACTTACGCAACCCCGAGATGCTCTATCGTCCGTGGCGCGTCGCCGAAGACGGTCGCGAGTTGCAGATCGTGTTTCGCGATCACGCCCTCAGCGACCAGATCGGATTCCACTATCAGCGGTTCGACCCGTTGCATGCGACGGCCGACTTGATCGGGCGACTGGAAGACATCGGTCGGGCGACCACGTCGCAGTCTCGACAACGGCCGACGTTGGTCAACATCACGCTCGACGGCGAAAACTGCTGGGAATACTACGCCAACGGCGGCGTCGATTTTCTTCGCGAGCTGTACCGCCGAGTGTTGGCTCATCCGCAGATTTCGCCCGTGCGGATCGGCGACTATCTCGACAATTTTCCCGCCACCGATCGCATTCGCAACCTGTTTGCAGGTAGTTGGATTCAGCACAATTTCGCGATTTGGATCGGGCATCCCGAATGCAACCGCGCGTGGGATCTGGTCCATCAAACGCGAAGCGACCTGGTGCGCCTCGTCAAAGAGAAACCGGTCGATCCGAAACTGGTCAAGCAGGCGTGGGAAGAGCTGTACATCGCCGAGGGAAGCGATTGGTATTGGTGGTTCGGCGATTCGCACGTGACCGCGCAAAAAGACCTGTTCGATCGGCTGTTTCGCAAGCACCTGCAAAACGTCTATCTGCTTTTGGGCGAAGAGCCGCCGGCCGAGCTGGCCAAGCCGGTCAGCTTGGGGTTGGCCCATCGGGTGCACACGCAACCGACCGGCTTGTTGCGGGTGAAGGTCGACGGAAAGCATTCTTATTTCGAATGGATCAACGCGGGACGCTACGAGAGCCGCGGCGCCCGCGGTACGATGACGATGACCCAACGGTCGCGAATCAGCGACTTGTACTTCGGATTCGACGCCGAAAATTTCTTCCTGCGGTTGGATCCGTCGACGGATCGAGCGATCGATGCCTTGCGGGAAGTGGAGGCCGTTCGCGTTCACTTCTACCAGCCGGAAGATTACCAGGTGATGATCTATCCGCCGTGGAAGGGGGAATGCCCGACCGAAATCGTCCGCAAAGGCAAGCCTCGTAAGCGTGCGAAGATCGCGGCCGCAGCCGATCGCATCCTCGAGTTGGCGGTTCGCCTGAGCGACCTGAATCTGAACGCCGACGATCCGCTCCAGTTTTGCGTCGAACTGTTACACGACGGGCAGGCGATCGAACGCCTTCCGCATGAAGGCGCGATTGAAACGACCGTCCCTTCGCCCGACTACGAAATGATCATGTGGCAGGCCTGACCGCGCGGTTTCGGCCTGTTCGACGAGCCTCGCACAATACACGAACGGAATGTGAAGAGATGCCCGACTTTCGAAAAGACCCGGTCGTCAATCGCTGGGTGATCATCGCCAAGAACCGCGCCCGACGACCGCACGACTTCGAATCGACGCCTCGGTTGGCCAAACAGCGCTTTTGCCCGTTCTGCGAAGGCCACGAAGACAAAACCCCGAACGAAATCATCGCGTACCGCAACCCGAACAGCCGGCGGAACGGTCCCGGCTGGCGAGTGCGCGTCGTCCCCAACAAGTTTCCCGCGTTGGAGATCGAAGGCGATCTCAACAAACGCGGCGAGGGGATCTACGACATGATGCGCGGCGTCGGTGCACACGAGGTGATCATCGAATCGCCCAAGCACTTGTATTCCACTAGTCAACTTTCGCCCGAAGAACTGCAAGAGGTGTTGTGGGTCTATCGCGATCGCCTGGTCGACCTGAAACGCGATTCGCGCTTGGTGTACGGGATGATCTTCAAGAACGTCGGCGCAGCGGCCGGTGCTTCGCTCGAACACACGCACAGCCAGTTGATTGTGATGCCGATCGTTCCGATCAACGTGCGGGAAGAAATGACCGGGTCGCTCGACTTTTACAATTTTCGCGGGCGATGCATCTTTTGCGATATGATCCAACAAGAGCTGGCGACCGAAAAACGAGTCGTCCTCGACACGCCGGGTTATTTGGCATTTTGTCCGTTCGCCGCCCGCTTTCCTTTCGAAACTTGGATCCTTCCGAAGGTCCATTCGAGCCATTTCGAAAACATCCAGCGCAACGGCGTGACCGAACTGGCCCAAGTGATGCGGACGGTGATCGCCAAGATCGAAGCGGCTTTGGACCAACCGGCCTACAACTACATCATTCACACCGCGCCGTTCGATGCGCAAGAGCTGGGCCATTACCACTGGCATATCGAAATCATGCCCAGTCTGACCCGGGCGGCTGGTTTTGAATGGGGAACCGGTTTCTACATCAATCCGGTCTATCCCGAAGATGCCGCAAAGTTTCTCCGCGAGGTGGAGCTGGAGGTTTAATCGGGGCAAAATATTTCGGCTTGGTAAACTGGACAAACTGGCGAGTGATTGCCGATCAAAGAGACATAACGGGGCTTCCGGAGGAGTTCCGGGAGTGGGCAATCAGTCGCTATGTTCTGTCGGGTAGTTTGCCGCCATGAATCGAATCCGCCTTGTTCTCCTGCTGCACAATCACCAACCCGTCGGCAATTTCGATCACATCTTCCAACAGGCCTACGAAGATAGTTACCGGCCCTTTCTCGAGGTCTTTTCTCGCTACGACAACCTGAAGATCGCCCTCCACACCAGCGGTCCGTTGATGGAGTGGTTGGATCGGCATCATCCGGGGTACTTGGATCAGTTGCGAGAGCTGGTTCGCGCCGGACGCGTCGAGATCGTCGGCGGTCCCTTCTTCGAGCCGATTTTGGCGATGATCCCGTCGGCCGATCGGATCGGTCAGATCCGCCGTTACCGCGAGTGGCTCGAAAATCGACTCGACGCCCGCGTGCGCGGCATGTGGATGCCCGAGCGTGTGTGGGAACAAAGTTACGTCCGCGACCTCGTCGAGGCCGGAATCGAATACACGCTGCTGGACGACTATCACTTCAAGGCCGCGGGCTTGGACGACGCCCAACTCACCCGTCACTTCACGACCGAAGACGACGGTCGCGTGATGGCGGTGTTTCCCGGCAGCGAGCGGTTGCGTTACACGATCCCGTTCGCCGACCCGCAAGCCACGATCGACTATCTCCGCGAGACGGCCCAGCGCGATCCGCAGGCGGTCGTCGTCTTCGGCGACGACGGCGAAAAGTTCGGCACCTGGCCCGATACGAAAAAACACGTTTACGAAGATCGTTGGCTGGAACGGTTCTTCGACGTCCTCGACGCCAACCGCGATTGGCTCAGCACGACCACCTTGGCCGAGGCCTACGACAACGTCGAACCGGCGGGC
>CAYVVR010000268.1:0-5868 GCA_964454655.1 uncultured Planctomycetaceae bacterium
TGTTGTGCGGCATTTTGCCGTTCTTCCACTCGTTCGGCTACAGCACGACGTTGTGGGCGGCCCTGCAACTGAAGCCGAAGGTCGTCTATCACTTTACGCCGCTGGAACCGAAACAAGTTGGAAAACTTTGTCGCGAACACGGGGCGACCATTCTCGTGGCCACACCGACGTTCTTGCGATCGTACATCCGCCGCTGCCAGCCGGAAGACTTCGCCAAGCTCGACGTCGTCATCACCGGGGCCGAAAAGCTTCCGCCCGAGGTCGCCGACGCCTTCGAAGCGCGCTTCGGCGTACGGCCGTGGGAAGGCTACGGGGCGACCGAGACCTCGCCGGTCATCTCGTCGAACATTCCGCCCAGTCGTGTTCGCGACAAGTGGTTCGTCGATTGCCGGCAAGGCAGCGTCGGGCGTCCGATGCCGTACGTGATCGCCAAGGTCACCGACCTGGACACCGGCGAAGAACTTCCCTACGGCGAGCCGGGCATGTTGTGGGTGAAAGGCCCCAACGTGATGCTGGGGTACCTGAACGAGCCGGAGCGGACGGCCGAAGTCGTCGTCGACGGGTGGTACAAGACCGGCGACGTGGCCTTCTTGGATCGCGACAACTACATCCACATCACGGGGCGTCTGTCGCGATTCTCGAAGATCGGCGGCGAAATGGTGCCCCACCTGCGAATCGAAGAAGCGATCGGCGAAGTCGTCGAAACGGACGAACAAGACGAATTGACGTATGCGGTGACCGGCATCCCCGACGAAAAGAAGGGCGAACGAATCGTCGTTTTGTACACGACGTTACCTTGCTCGCCCGAAGAAGTCTGCCGCAAGATGGCCGAAACCGACTTGCCCGCGCTGTGGATTCCCTCGCCGAAAAACTTCTTCCGCGTCGAGAAGATTCCCGTGTTGGGCAGCGGAAAGTTGGACCTGCGCGCGCTGCAACAACTCGCCTTGCAAGTCGCCGAATCGAGCGGGTGAGGCGTCGCGTCGCCCGTGATCGAGCAAGCCGGAAACACGGCCCGTTTCAAGCCGCCGCGGGGCAGCGCAGGTCGAACAGGCCGAAGATTTCCTCTTGCGTCAGGCCCATCTTCGTCGGTCCGCGGTGCCCCGAGAAGATCGTTTCGAACAGTTCCCGCTTTTCTTCGAGCACGAGGTTGATTCGCTCTTCGATCGTGTTCACCGCCAAAAAGCGCGTGACGGTCACGGGCCCGGCGGCACCGATTCGATGGGCGCGGTTGATGGCCTGGTCTTCGACGGCCGGGTTCCACCAGCGGTCGAACAGGAACACGTAGCCGCAAAACTGAAGGTTCAACCCGACGCTTCCCGCCCCGTAACTCATCAGCAACACGCTGTGCTTCGGATCGTCGCGGAAGCGGCGGATTACGTCGTCGCGTTTGTGCGAGGGGATCCGTCCGTGATAGGCCAGCGGATGGAACCGTGCCAAGCGACGCTCGATCTCGTCCAGCGTCTTCACCCATTGGCTGAAGACGATCGCCTTGCGGCCGCTTTGGGCGACTTCTTCCAGATCGGCTTCGAGCCGTTCGAGTTTCGCGCTGGCGCCGGTGACGGGATCGAAGTTGCAGATTTGTTTCAGCCGCAAGACGAGCTCGAACACATGTTGAATGGTCAGTTCGCGGCCCATGTCGTTCAGCCGGATAACGCCTTCCGTCTGCGCGCGATCGTAGGTTTCGCGTTGCTCGGGCGTCAGTTCGACCTCGGCATCGCGCCACAACTTAGGCGGCAAGTCGGTGAGTACCTGATCCTTGGTACGGCGAAGGACGAAGTCGGAAACCGTCTCGCCCATCCGCTGCGGTTTCAGTTCGGGCGACAGGTAGCCCGGCGCGAGAAACTCGAAGATACCGACCAAATCTTCGGTGCTGTTTTCGACCGGCGTGCCGGTCAAGGCCCAACTGCGTCTCCGGCGGATACGGTGCACGATCTTGCTGGTGGCGCTGGTGCGGTTTTTGATCCGTTGCGATTCGTCAAGCACGACCAGGTCGAATTCGGGGGCGCTCGCGGCCGCCGGCGCGTGCGATTCGCCGTCTTCGCCGACCACCCGCAGCGACGAAGGCGCCGAGTCGTCGCCCAGCAAGATATCGTGATCGCGATGAAGTAGTTCGTAGTTGGCGATCTTGACGGGGATGTTCGCCAACCGCCACAGGTACTCGCGCCGCGCGCGATCGCCTTCGACGATCACGACCGGAATCTCGGGCGCCCACAAGTCGAATTCCCGCTTCCAGTTCGTGACCAACGGTTTCGGACACACCAGCAACACGTGCCGAATTTCGCCCGAGCGCACCAGCAAGCGAATCGAGGTGATCGCCTGCATCGTCTTTCCCAGACCCATTTCGTCGGCCAAGATGGCCGCATGCCGCGCGAACAAAAAGGCGATCCCTTCCATCTGATACGGAAACGGTAAGAAGGGAAACTCGAGTTGCCGCTCGATCAAGATCGACTCGAGCGACGGTTGCAGCAAGTAATGCAACCGGTCTTCCAGTCGGACGACGTCGCGCGGCGGTTTCACGCGGGTTCGACTGCGGGCGAGCAGTTTCAGCAACTCTTGTTGCGAGACGGCCAACTTCTTGCCGGCGGGTCGATCGGCGTGCGGTTTCGCCTCTTCCCGAGCCGATGGATCGGGCTCGCCTTCGACGGCGAAGTACCAGCTTTGCGTTTTGATCGGCACACGCGGAACGGCTACCGCGATCGCCCGCACGTTCACGTTCGTCGGATCGAACGAACGGACGCGGCAGTCGATTCCGCGGGCAAGCGCCGTGTTCCAGCCGGTGGCATAGGTACGAACGGGCACGTCGAGCGGAACCCGTTCGGTAACGACGGCCACTTGGGCAACGGCTTCTTTGGCCTCTTTGCGCGCAGCGTCGGTTCGTTCATCCGCCGGCTGCGCAGCCGCTGCGACGACTCGCTCGTCTGCCGCCGAAGCCGTCGACGCCGGTTCCTCGACAGGTGCCGACGCATGCTCGACCTGCGCGCAAGCGTTCTCGGGTGGCGGTGCCTTGGTTTTTCGCCGCCGTGTGTTCCCGCCGAACCAGAATCGAAACTTCATGACAACTAGCGCCCTCGTCGTGCTTCCTCGACGGCCTCCCGAATCCGCGTGAACGGCTCGACCAGATCGAGAACGTCGGCCCACGGTTCCAAGAGGGTGCGAACGTTCTCGGCACGGGCCGCCTGCGTTCGGGCGAAGGCCAGCCGGTTGTTGCCGATGGTCACGACGACCGGTGCCGCGACGGCAACGGCGGTTTGGGCGTTCGCCGAGGTACCCGGCAGCCGGTTCGCGGAAGGGTTCTCGACGCCGCTTTCGTTAAGCTGCGAAGTTCGCGCAAAATGCGGCGCTTCGATGGACGGGCGTGTTTGGGTGCCCGCTCCGTCCGCCGCCGATGATTCGCGTGAGCTCAAGGCGACCGGAACGGAAACGTGCTCCCCCAATTCGAGGAGCTCGGGTAAATCGACGCACACCAAAACCGGTGTCGACTTGGCGTTTTCGAACAACGTGCGGGCGATGCGTTCGCCGTACAAGTAGCCGCGAAACGTGGGGCCGTAGAGAATCTGTTGCGCCTTGGTGGGTTGCACGGGGGCGGTGCAATGGAACTCCAACGGCCGCCCCAAGCCGTTGACGACGAGGTATCCCCCCACGTGGCCGAGTCTCTCGTACTCGACCACCGTCATGAATCCCAGGACCAGATCTGCCCTGAGCGTTGTCGCTGGTTCTTTATCCATCTCTCGCAAGTTGCCTATTCTCAGGATGTGTTGCCCTCCCATCTCCATCGAGAGGGGGATTTCGCTTCAGACTTCACCAGCATCGGGTATCGGTAGTGCCGGACTTTAGAGCTGCACGGATTGTTCCGGTTTTACCTATCACGGGACACAGGCAACAGATTCCACTTACACCGGTCCGTCTTACAATTGCGGTAAAATGTTTCCCGAAAGATTCACGCATAACACTCGACTTTCCGGATCGGGCCTGTCTATACTGGATTTTTCAGACGAGCGGATCACTCCACATTGAGCGGGAAGCCGGATATGCGACCACCATTCTTCACGCAAATCGACGTGACGCAGGTCGGGGCCCAAACCGGCCCGCAGGGGGGCGGCATGGGTGAGTTGATCTTCTTGATGCGCCAAATCTTGGCGCAACAGGAACAACAGACGAAATTGCTCGAACAGCTCGTGCACCAGGTGAACGCGAACCAGCGTCAGCGGGCGAACGAGTTGGAGCAGTGGCGTCAGGCAAACCCGCACTTGGCCAAACGTTGCCGTAAGGCTGCCGAGGCCCTCAGCAAGATCCAAACCGAGTTCCTCTATCGCGTAACCGAAGAAATCGAAGACGGCTACGACGGCCTGTTGGACGGCGAATTCTTCCTCAGCGAGTTCGTCGATCGGTTTGGGCCGCGGATGGCGCATCTGAACGGCTTGGTCCAGGTGATGGCGCAACTCAGCAGCGATCCCAGCCACACCGATTCCGAAAACACGTCGTCCTGAGCGAATCGCCGCTGCGACGTACCTTCTTCGGCCGTTCGCCGACACGCGTCGGTTCGGTATTCTGTGTATGCGCAAAACGCTGCGCGCGACGAGCCGCTCGAAAAGGCGCTTGTGCGTCCCCTTCACCGCTGCGCGCTGGTAAGATGAGATGCCGACGTCGACTGCGGCTTTCCCTCACTTACTTGCCGATCCCTGCGTGCGATGAACTTCATGAGATCGAACGCTGCGTCTGCTTCCCTCGCTCGATGGCTGTTCGTCGTTGCCTGTCTTCCGGCGATTGCCGGAGGCTGCCGGAAAAAGAGCGTTTCGCCTACGGCGACGCCGTGGCCGATTTCGCGGAGTGATCCGCGGGAAGCTGCGCCCGTCGAAAACTGGCCGCAGTTTCGCGGCCCCAACGCCCAAGGGATCGGCACCGGCCGTCCGCCGATCACGTTTTCAGAAAGCGATGCCGCGTGGAAAACGCCGCTTTCGGGATCGGGGAACAGCTCGCCGGTCGTTTGGAACGATCGCATCTTCTTGACCGCCGAAGAAGGTTCCCGCTCGACACCCGACCTGTACGTGATGGCCTTCGATCGCCGCGACGGGCATCTCTTGTGGAAGGTGCGCGCGGCGAAGGCCTCGGGGCGAACGCATCCGAAAAACGGGCACGCCTCGGCCTCGACCGCGGTCGACGGCGAGCATGTCTACGCCTGCTTCGGTTCGCAAGGGCTGTTCTGCTACGACTTTGACGGAAACTTCGTCTGGCACGTCGAGCTGGGCGACCTGGAACACATCTACGGATCGGCCGCCAGCCCGATACTGTTTGAAAACAGCGTCATCCAGCTTTGCGATGCCGCGAAGAACTCGTACCTTGCGGCGTTCGACAAAACGTCGGGCAAGCTGTTGTGGCGCACCGCCCGCGACAGCACCGGATCGTGGACGACGCCGGTCGTCGTTCCCGTCGAAACCGATCGCGGAACGCGCTTCGAATGCCTGGTCAACGGCGGCGAGTTCGGCCGCACGGGCCGCTTGACCGCCTACGACGCCCGAACCGGAAGAGAACTGTGGTTCGTCGACGGATTGGAAACGCTCGTCACGCCCGTGGCCTTGTACGCGAACGATCTGGTATTCAGCTTGAGCGGACGCAACGGCCCGATCATTGCCGTCGAACCGGGCGGCGAAGAAAACGTCACCGGAAAGCGCGAGCGTTGGCGCTTGCCGCGCGGCGGTCCCTACATTCCGTCGGGCATCGTGTATCGCAATCGGCTGTACGTCGTCGGCGATCAAAAGACGCTCACCTGCTACAACCCCGGCGACGGTTCGACGATTTGGAGCGCGCGACTCGGCGGCACGTTTACCGCCTCTCTCGTTGCGGCCGACGGGCGCGTGTACGCGGCGAACG
>CAYVVR010000268.1:5878-5995 GCA_964454655.1 uncultured Planctomycetaceae bacterium
ATTCGTCGTCGAGGCCGCCGACACGTTCAAGTTGCTTGCCGACAACGAGCTGCCCGGCCGCATCTTGGCCACTCCGGCGATCGTCGAAGGCGACCTGATCGTCCGCACCGACGAGGC
>CAYVVR010000269.1:0-5954 GCA_964454655.1 uncultured Planctomycetaceae bacterium
CGGCGACGGGGGTTTCCGCCCGGCTCAGCTCGGTGCCTGCGGCGTCGGAAACGACCAGCGTCAAGCGGTATCCGCCGTCGACCGGTTTGCCTTCGAGGACCAATTGCAGAGGCCGCGGATCGCCCATTGCCGCGGGCGGTTGGACCTGTTCTTTTTCGAAGTCGGCGAAGAAGGCCTTTCCGTCGGGCGTGGCCCCGGCGACCAAACCGGCCCCTTCACCCGGAAAGGCATGGACCAGCACGGCCCGCCGGTAATCGACACCCGGCCCGCCGATTCCGATCAGCAAGCCGCTGAAGGCTCCCTTGCTGGGTTGGGTTCCTTCGTCGCCGGCCCATTGGGTGTTCACCGTGATGCGGAACGTCCCGTCGCCTTCGGCCAAGCGATGCGTGAGCAAATGCAGCGTCCGCATGTTCAGCCGCGTTTGGTCGGCGACGCACAGGATTTTTCCGTCGGCGAGTTTCCAATCTTGCGTGCGGTTGCCCCAGAATTCAGGGCCGATCCACGAGCGGGTGACGCCTGCGGGCAACTTCAGCGTGTACTCGGCGGCCGAGGCCGAAACCGCCGCGGCCAGCACGGCCCCGCAAAACAAGACGTTCCACAAACACTTCATCGCTGTGTTTCCTCCCTGTAGGTTGTTCGGGTTCGAGACACCATTCTTCCGCGCCGATACGACGGGCACCGCCGTCGGTGCCGCAGCACAACACCGCACAGACCTCACGCCGCCGGTGGAACACGCGGCCGGAAGCGACCGACCGGGACGCCTCGGCGGGGGGCTTCCTCCCATTCCGTTTTGCATAATCCCACCTTAACGATTCGAATGTCGAGATTCCACCATCCGCACGCTTTGAAGCGGTCGAAATCGTCAGCTAGAGTTCCATCGGGCATCCCCACAACGTCGGCCGGTTTTGTCGGTTGTGTCGAAGTTGTTGAGCCGAACGGTTGTGGGTGTTTTCGGGAATTCAAGCGGCGCCGTGCCGGCTCGCGGCGAACGTCGATTTTCTCTGTGCAGGAACCAGCAGGATGACGGATTCCGCGTCGATCATCGATCGCATTGCAGCACGAGCTGGAGAGTTGTACACCTTGCCCGCGGTCGCCATGGAGGTTCTCGATCTGACCGAGCGGCCCGATGTCGACGCGGCGGCGCTGAAACGCTGTATCGAAAAAGACCCGGCGTTGACCGCCAAGGTGCTGCGCGTGGTGAACAGCTCGCTGTTCGGACTGCCGCGTTCGGTGGCCGACTTGAATCAGGCCTTGGCCCTGTTGGGCATCAAGCCGTTGAAGCTGTTGGTGTTGGGCTTCAGCTTGCCGCCCGAGCTATTCCAAGGGGTGACGCCGACGACGCTCGAATTCTACTGGCGGCACACGCTGACCAAGGCGGTCGCCGCCCGCGAGCTGTGCGAGCAATTCTGGAAACGCTCCGGCGACGAGGCCTTCATCGCCGGTTTGCTCCAAGACCTGGGAATGCTCGTGCTCATCCGCCAATTGGGCGGCGCGTACGAACAGTTCGTCGAAAAGCTGATCGACCGCGGCGACGACATTCTCGCCCGCGAAACCCAGTCGATGGGCTTCAACCACACGCAATTGACGGCGCGATTGCTGACGCAATGGGGATTACCCGGGACGCTGGTCGAAGCGATTGCCTATCCGGCCGACAAAGAGCAGGTTTCGGCCTCCGCCCGCATGATCGCCGAAATCCTCGAGCTCGCCGAAGCGGCGGCGTGTTTCTTGGGTGACGGCAAGCCCTCGGCGCTGTCGCAGGTGGTCGAAGCGGCCGCGGCACTCCAGAACATCGACCGCGACACGATCGAGACGTTCCTTTCTACGCTCGATGAAAAGGTCTCGCAACTGGCCGAGGTGTTTTCGGTTCGTACCGACGACATGCCGTCGGCTCAAGAATTGCTGGCCCGGGCGCACCAGCAACTGGCGGTCGTGGCGGCATCGGCGGCGACCGATATCGTCCGCCAAGACGAGATGCCCGAAGAACGCTTGCAGGAAGAAGACGAACTTGCCGCGGTCATGGATGCGTACATGGACGACGACTTCCGGGCGTCGCCGCGACTGGTTGCAACGTCGAGCAGTACCGCGACCGGCACTTCGGTTTCGGCGCCCGCCGAAGCGAACACCTCGACGGCGACCTTGGCCGAACCCGAGGTCGATCCCGGTTTGCTGGGGAACCTTTCGGCTGCGGTGCTCACGTGTCGTCAAAATCACTGGGCGTTGTGCCTGATGCTTTTGCGCTACCATGCCCCCGACACGATGGCCATGCAGTTGGGGATGGACAACCTCGACAAGCTCGTCCGCGTGTTGCATCTGGCCTGCGAGCGTCTGGAGCATCCGGCTTCGGTCGTGCTGCCCTACGGCGACGCCGGCTGTGCGCTCATCTTGCCCGATTGCGAACGGAAACAGGCCGTCGAGTACGGGCATTATCTGGTCGATACGATTCGCTCGTTGCCGATCGGTAAAGGCGGGCTGGCCCAAGGGGTTCTCACGCTCGACGTGGGCATCGCAGAAGTCGATGTTCCTTCGCGGAATTTCGAGCCGCGCCGCTTGCTCGAGGCTGCTGCCCGCTGCCTGAACGCCTCGCACACCTCCGGCGGCGCCGTCGTGAAGAGTATCGAAATCTACTGACGCCCGGCAACCGGCGAACTTTAGGCGGTGGATGCCCGGCGGCGTACCATCCTCTGGTCGGGTAATGCACTCCACTTTCTGGGTGGGGTGGTTTTCTTGCTTTTCGCTCGGGCAGATACAAGTCAAAATGGGCAATATGGGAAATGCAATGAAGCATCTTGCCCTTGCTCAGGCCGAGGCGGTTCAGTAGGATCAAGGGTTTGATCGTCGAACGGCAAGGCGCGGTCGTCGTCGGGGCGATCTGCGGGATACGTTCCGGTCGGTTGCGGGCACAAAGCCCGGCGTCCGCGGCCTTTGCCTTCTGCAATGCGGTCCGGCGGCGCGACCGATTCGCCGACGGACCGAGGACCTTTCGGACGAGCCGGAACCGGCGGCCCGCCCCTCGTCGGCTCGCCCCATGATTTGCTTGCGCACAACAGAAGATACACTCGCATGGCAACACAACGGGAAGTCGTCATCACCGGCATGGGGGTGGTCAGCCCGATCGGCAACGACATGGAAACCTATTGGGATTCCATGGTTTCGCTGCGCAGCGGCATTCGGCGGCTGGACTTGTTCGGCGATAGCGACATCCCGACCCCGATCGGCGGCGTCGTTCCCGAGTTCAATGCGAAGGCCGTCGTTCGACCTCGCAAGGCGCTGAAGGTCATGAGCCGCGACATCCAAATGGCGTTCGTCGCGGCCGATTCGGCGATGAAGACGGCCGATTTCGGCGAGTCGGGCATCGAACCCGAGCGGTTGGGGATCGTCTTCGGCGCCGATATGATCGCCTGCGAACTCGACGAGATGGTTTCGGCCTTCCGCAGTTGCATGGTCGACGGGCGATTCGACTTTTCGCTGTGGGGCGAAAAGGCGATGGCCGAGCTGTATCCGTTGTGGATGCTGAAGTATCTGCCCAACATGCCCGCCTGTCACATCGGCATCGCCCACGACGCCCGCGGACCGAACAACTCGCTCACCCTGGCCGAGGTGTCGAGCCTTTCGGCGATCGCCGAGGCCGCCCGCGTGATCGCTCGCGGTGACGCCGATGCCATGATCGCCGGCGGCACGGGCTGCCAGATTCATCCGACCATTTGGGTGCGTCACCACGCTTACGAGATGGCCCACGATTTCGAATCGCCCGAACGTGCGCTGCGGCCGTTCGACGCGAACCGCACGGGCATGGTGCACGGCGAAGGGGCGGGAGCGTTCGTGCTCGAAGCCCGCGAACACGCCGAAGCCCGCGGTGCGACCATCCTCGCCCGCATTCTCGGCTTTGCCGGCACGTTTCAACCCAAGGGACGCAAGCAGGTGGCGGCGGGAGAAGCCGTCCGGCAGGCGATCCGCCTTTCGCTGGCCTCGGCCGGGCTTTCCCCCGGTGAGATCGGCCACGTCAACGCACACGGTGTGGGCACGGTGAACGACGACCGCATCGAAGCTCAGGCCATTCACGACGTGCTCGGCGACGTGCCGGTTACCGCGCCGAAGAGCTTTTTCGGGAACCTGTCGGCCGGAACGGGGGCCGTCGAGCTGGCTGCGACCGTGTTGGCTTTTCGACACGGGCAGATTCCGCCCACGCTCAACTACTCGCACCCCGACGCCGATTGCCCGGTCGATGTCGTGCATGGCGAGCCGCGAACGACCTCGACCCACACGGCCGTCGTCTTGAACCAGTCGCGGATCGGTCAATCGGTGGCGATGATCTTAGCCGGCGCTTGACGAGACGGGCCGATCGACGATCGCTTCGACGAACACCGTTCCCTGCGCCGATCGAGACACGCATCCAGCTCGCGAGTACACTTGGAAAAAGGCGCATGGCCGCCGCGCGACGACGTTGCGTCGTCTGAAGATCCTCCGTCATCGATCGGCGGGGTACGGAACGATCCGCCATTTCGCGGGGCAATGGTGTGAAGCACGATTACAGCCGGTTCAGTCAAACCGTTCGTCGGCTCGTCGCTGCGCTCGACGGGGTCGACGCCTGTTGCCGCGATGCCGAGCTGCCCGTTCGCGTCGGCGGGCCCGGTGTCGAGCTGTTGCGGGAAAAGCTGCTCCCGCAGCTCGATGCGCCGCCGGTGTTGATCGTCTCGATCGTCGGGGGTACGAACATCGGCAAGTCGTCGATCTTCAATCATCTGGCAGGTGAGGCGGTCAGTGCCGTTTCGCCGTTGGCGGCCGGAACGAAACATCCGGTATGTCTGGCGCCCGAGTCGCTTTCCGACGCGCTTTTGCGGCAATGGTTTGCGGCGTTCGAGATCGAACCGCTCGTCGACGCGGAAGCACCGTTGCAAGAATCGACGCAGCACCGGTTGTTTCACCGGGCTTCGGCGGTGTTGCCCGAGCGGCTCGTGCTGGTCGATGCTCCCGACGTCGATTCCGACATGCCCGTCAACTGGGAGCGGGCGGCCGCGATTCGGAACGCTTCCGACGTGCTGATCGCCGTCCTCACGCAACAGAAGTACAACGACGCGGCCGTGAAGCGATTCTTCCGCGAGGCGGCCGCAGCCGATAAGCCGGTGATCGTCGTCTTCAACCAGATCGATCCCCACGAGGATGCCGACTACTGGCCGCGCTGGCTCGAAACGTTCACGAGCGAAACGAATCTGCGGCCCGAATGGGTGTACCTGGTGCCGCGCGATCGCCGGGCGAACGAGCAGTTGCGATTACCCTTCTACAAGGCGGAATTCGGCTCGAACGCCGTCCTCGAGGCACCGGTCGATCCGCGGAAAGACCTCGCCGAGTTGGCGTTCGATCGGCTGAAGCTGCGGGCGATGCGCGGCGCCGTGCGACGCCTGTTCGAAGGCGAAGGGAATCTGCCGCAATTGCTTTCGCAGATCGAATCGCAGGCGGAACGCTTTCGCGACGCGGCGCGGGTGCTCGACGAGCACCTGCGGAAACCGACCGCCGAATGGCCGGTCGTTCCTTCCTCGGTACTGGTCCGCGAAATCCGCGACTGGTGGGACGCCCGACGTCCGGAATGGAGCCGCAAGATTTTCGCCGGTTACCGACGGCTCGGCGGCTTGCTGTGGAGCTTCTTCAGTCGGAAGTCGGACGACCCGCAAGACGTCGATTCCGAGTTCCACGCCCGCGAACGTGCCAAGATCGAAGAAATCCTCGCCGGGCTGTTCGCGCAAATCGACATTTTGGCCCAAGGGGGAAACGACATTCTCGCCCCGCGTTTGAAGCGGATCGCGTCGGGACCAGCACGGGATGAACTGGCCGCCCGCATCGCCCACGCCCACGATGCCTTGCCGCTGATCAGCGAAGGCTATCGCGAGTTTTTGCGTGTCGAACTCGACCGCCTTCAGGCGAAGTATCCGAAGATCATCCGCTGGCTGCGCTTGATCGAC